>CAYPYA010000204.1:0-8995 GCA_964414775.1 uncultured Ruminococcus sp.
CCGCCGCCCATTGCGAACACGTTGGTGTCGAACGAGTAGGTAATGGAAGCGCGTTTGCGTTCGCGCTTACGCGCCAGGCGGATCACGCGGTCGAGCAGTTCCTTGTACGGCACGCCGGCGGGCTCCCAAAGATAAAACGAAAGCGAGCCGGGAATGGTGTTGATCTCATTGATGTACACCTTGTTTTCGCTGCCGTCCAGCAGAAAATCGATACGCGCCACGCCGCAGCAGCCGAGCGCCTGGAACGCGCGCACCGCCAGAGAGCGGATCTCCTCGGTCTGCTCCGGCGGCAGATCGGCGGGAATGCGCCGTTTCAAAGACGCCATGCCGGAGGATTTCGCACCGTCGTTCTTGCCCGCACCCTCGTCGGACAGGTACTTGTCCTGATAGGAAAGGATCTGGTCCTTGCCGAACGGCTCCTCCAGAAGGGACGCTTCCGCTTCGTCCTCGTCGCCCAGCACCGAGCAGTTGATCTCCCGCAGCTCGGCTACCGCACGCTCCAACAGCAGCGTGTCGGCAAAGGTGAACGCCGTGTCCAGCGCGTCCAGCAGCCCGTCGCGGTCGTTTGCCTTGGTGATGCCCACGGACGAGCCGAGGTTGACCGGCTTCACGATCAGCGGATAGCCGATCTGCTCTTCCGCCCGGCGGACGATCTGCTCCCGATCCGAAGCCTGCGACGAACGGAACCGCAGCGCGGGCAGGAGCGGAAAGCCCTCCGCACGCAAAAACTGCTTCATGACGTATTTATCCATGCCCAGCGCGGACGAAAGCACGTCACAGCCCGCGTACGGCAGGTCAAGCGTCTGCAAAAAGCCCTGCAGCGCGCCGTCCTCTACATTCGTTCCATGCACCACGGGAAGCGCGATGTCGGGCGTTGCCACCACGTTGTCCCCGAATTTCTTCGCGGGGTGGCGCATCAGCACCGTCTTTCCGTCCTGCTTGGCAAACACGACCTGCGTCGCCTGCTTTAGCAGCGACGGGACGTCCCGATACTGCTTGATGTCCCGCAGAACCTCCCCCGTGTAAAAGGCGTTCTGCTTGGTGATGTACACCGGGATCACGTCGTAGGCTTCGCTGTCCATGTTCTCCATCGCCTGCAACGCGGAAATGACCGAGATCTCGTGCTCGACGCTTTTCCCGCCGAACAGCACCGCAACTTGGATTTTCATGATATGCTCCTTTTCTATTCTATTTGGGGCTTTGCCCCAAACCCCACCAAAGGAACTTTTTTGAAAAAAAGTTCCTTTGGAAACTTCAAAAAACTTTAATGTGAGGATTTTTCATATTTAAGTTTTTGGGGTTCTTTAAGGGGGATTTTTCCAAAAATCCCCCTTAAATGGGGCATGGGGTGAAACCCCATATCTCGTCTCTAATAATTATCGGGCAGGTCATTTTCCAGCAGGATGACCTTTTTTTGCTTGTCGGAGCGGAACGCGCGGGCGGCGGCGATCGCATCCTGCACGGTGCGCACCACAAGGATGCGTTCCTCGGGGAACTGCTCGCGCAGCAAGCCGCGCCGAATGGGAACTGCCTGCTTCTCCCCGACCAGAACGCAGAAGTCGCAGACCGACGCCGCCTGTGCGCCGAACTCCTCGTTGCAGCTTTCCATCGCTTCTCCCAGCTCCACCATGCCCGGCGTCACCAAGATACGGCAGGCGTCGAAGCGGGCGAGCGTCTCCAACGCCGCGCGGCAGCCCTGCGGGTTGGAATTGTACGCGTCGTCCAAAAACGTCACGTCGCCGCCTTGGATCAGCTGCATGCGGTGCGGGACGGGCTGTAATTTCTGCACCGCGCTTGCCAGCATGGGCAAGGGAATGCCCAGTCGGTGGCAGAAGGCGATCGCGCCCATGACGTTCTGCACGCTGTGCGTCCCGATCAGCGGCATACGGAACGTGTAGTGCTCGCCGTCCGGCGTGAAAGCGGTAAAGGTCGTTCCGTGGGTGGTGACTTGGATGTCCTGCGCGCGATAGTCGCAGTTCGGCTGCGTTCCGTAGGTCAGATACGCATGGGACGGCGGCATTTCGGTGATGCGCTCGCAATCGCCGTTGACCAGCAGGATGCCGTCGGGGGGCAGCGCGTCGGACAGCTCGTATTTCGTGTTGCGGATCGCTTCCGGGGTGTGGAAGGTCTCCAAATGCTGGTTGCCCACGGCGGTGATGATGCCGTGAACGGGATGCACCAGGTCGCACAGCTCGCGGATGTCCCCGACGTGCCGCGCGCCCATTTCGCAAACGAACACCTCATGCGTCGCGCCCAGCCGTTCGCGCACGGTACGCACCACGCCCATCGGGGTGTTGTAGCTTTCGGGCGTGATCAGCGTGTCAAACTGTACGGAAAGCAGCTGTCCCAGATAGCTTTTCACGCTGGTCTTTCCGTAAGAGCCCGTCACGCCCACGATCAGCAGGTTCGGGCAGGCACGAAGCTTCTTTTGCGCGTCGCGGATATAGTACCGACGGACGGCGGCTTCAAACGGATCGCAAAGCAATGCGGCAAGCACCGTCACAAGCGGAGAACCCGTCAGCAAGGCAAACGGGATCAAAAGCGTCCACCTCCCGCCGAGCAAACACCCGGCAAGCAGACCAAGCAGGGACAGCAGCGCGTACATCGCAAGCAGCCGCTTGACCCGCCCCGTGAACACCAAAGGCTTCTTGGCTTTGCGGGGGAACAGCGTGACAAGCGACAGCAGCGCGAACGCCGCGCAGAGAATTCCAAACACCAACCCGCCGAAACAGGAAAACACCAACGCAAGCAGCGGCAAAAACAGGCACAGCAGCTTTTGCGGGTGGGTCTTCATCCAGCGGCATTGCGTGGACAGACGGTAGGAATTGAGCTGTAACATATGTATCCAGCGCAGCGCGGCAAACGCACTGCCCACCGCCCACGCGGCAAGCGAAAGGATGGTCAAGAAAAGTTCCATAAACGCCGTTTTCCTTTCCGTACGGAGATCAAGAGGTCAAGTTCCAATTTTCAACTATCCAGAAATACCCGTACCACGCGGGCGCAGGTGGCGGGATCGTCGGCAAAGGAGAAATGCCCCGCGTTCGCCAGCGTGACCAGTCCCGCGTCGGGGATCAGCTTTTCCATCTTCTGCCCGTCGGACAAAGGCGTCGCGGTGTCCTTCCCGCCCCAGATCAGTAAGGTCGGGCAGGCAATGCTCGGCAGGCACGAAGTCAAGTCCTCGTTGACCGCCTTGACAAGGCATTGCCGCATGATGGGGCTTGCGGCGTTGTAGTCCGCGCTTCCGTGCGAACGGCGGAACTGCTCCGCCGCGTCCGGGAAGCACTTTTTGACGGGCGGCAGGGAGAGAAATTTTCTGCCGAGCTTGTAGGTCTTGGTACGCAGGCGTTTGCGTAAGGACCGTTTCGGCGGGATGCCCGCCGCGTCGAACAGCACCGCCTTGCCGATATGAAACGGCAAGTCCCTGCGGGCGCAGAGCTTGATGCTGACCCGTCCGCCGAACGAATGCCCGAACAGCAGGACGGTTTTGGGCTTCCATTGCTCCAAAAACGAAAGCACGAAGTCCGCGTACCCGTCCACCGACCACGCTTCCCGCGGCTCATCGCTCCCGCCGAAGCCGGGCAGGTCGGGCGCAAGCGTCAGGAAACGCTCGGCGGCGACGTCCAGCTGCAGACCGAACAGCGCACCGCGTGACCCCCAGCCGTGCAAAAACAGCGCGACCGTGTCCGTATCATGCTGCTCTCCGCGCAGCTCGTATTGAATACGTAACCCGTTGACAGTCGTTTCCAAGGTGCGCTGACCCTTCCTTTCTTCATTGCAAGATCTCAAGCCGTCCGTCGGCATGTAAAGCGTTTTTTGTGAATCGTTCGGCATTTGCTTTTATCAGCATATGCCCGTTTTCCGAATCAAGTGCAGGATACAGGGCGCAGCCCGTCGCGTCCAAAAAACGGTCAATCGGGCACTTCCTCGCCGATGCCGATGTTCCTTGCCGCCTCCGCCTGCAGGCTGTACAGCTTATGGTAAACGCCCTTATTTGCCATCAGCTCGCTCGCCGTTCCGCTTTCCGCAAGCCTGCCGTCCGAAATGACGATCAGGCTGTCCGCGTCCCGCAGAGTGGACAGGCGGTGCGCGATGATGACGGTCGTGCGCGATTGCGACAGCACGCTCAGGGCACGCTGGATATCCCGCTCCGTCTGGGTGTCCATCGCGGAGGTCGCCTCGTCCAGAATCAGAATCTTCGGGTCCTTGAGCAGGGCGCGCGCAATGGAAACGCGCTGGCGTTCCCCGCCGGACAGCTGCTGCTCGCTCTGCCCGATGACGGTCTGGTAGCCGTCCGGCAGACGTATGATGAACTCGTGCGCGTGCGCCGCCTTTGCCGCCCCGATCACCTCGTCAAGCGACGCGTCCGGCCTTGCGTAGCGGATGTTTTCTAAGATCGTCCCCTTGAACAGGTAGGTCTCCTGTGAAACGATGGCGATGCTGCGGTGCAGGCAGTCGAAGGACAGCTGCTTGATGTTGACGCCGTCCAGCAGGACCTCTCCCTCGTCAACGTCGTACAGACGCGTCAAAAGGTTCGCCAGCGTGGATTTGCCCGCGCCCGTCTGCCCGACGATGCCAAGCGTTTTCCCCGCGGGGATATGGAAGGAGATATCCGTCAGCACCTTGCGGTTCTCCACATAGGAAAAGCAAACGTTACGGAACGTCACCTCCCCGCGCAGATCGGGGGAGAGCGGATGCTCCGCCTCGGCGACGTCCACCTTGGCGTCCTGAATGTCAAACAGCCGCTTGAGCGCGTTCTGGCACTCGCTCCACCAGTCGGTCACGTCGGAAAGCATTTCGATCGGAGCGGAGATCATGCCGAAGCAGGCGGTAAAGGTCATCAGCGTGGCAAAATCCATGCGCACGTCCATGACGTACAGCCCGCCGACAAGCCAGACGACATACGAGCCCAATTTCATCAAAAACTCCAGAAACGGGTACATGCTGCCGCCCATGGTCTGCAATTCACGGGTCGCCTCCGCCTCGGAGCGGCTGCGCCGATCGAACCGATCCAGCTCCCGATCCTCGCGGGCGAACGCCTTGACCACACGGATGCCGCCGATGACGTCGGAGATCAGGGAATTGAAGGACGCACGGCGGGACCATGCACGCGCGTGCAGCTTTTCAAAGATACGGGAAATGGTCTGAAACGACAGGAAGAAGAGCGGAATCGTCATGAAGGTGTACAGCGCCAGCTCCGCGTTCAGCGTGAACATGGTGACCAGCAGCACCAGCATCAGCACCGCCTGCGACAGCAGATGCGGGAATCCGTCGATCAGAAACCAGTAAATGGTGTTGGCGTCGTTGTTGACCTGCGTCATCAGCGTGCCGGTCTGCCGATTGGTAAAGAACGGCAGGGACAGCCGCCCGATGGAGCGGAAAATGTCGGTCTTCAGGTCGCGCGTCAGCTCGGCGGCGACCTTGGCGTTGACGACGTTGGTCACCAGACTGATCCCGAGCGACAGCAGCCGCACGCCGATCAGCATTCCGACCATCAGCCCGATCCGTCCGTACAGCGTCCCGCCCTCCGTCAGCACGTCGCGGTACAGCACGCGGTTGCCGATCAGCAGGGACAGCAAAGACAGCCCGACGTTCAGCAGCAGGGTGACAAGCACCAGAAGCACAAACGCCTTGTATTTGAAAAACAGCTTGGCAAGCCGCTTGGCAAGCCCGCTTTTGCCCAGACAGTGCGGGCAGTAGCGGTGCCCCTTGTCGGGAAAACGCCTGCCGCAGCGGGGGCAGAACTTACAGTCCGCACCCTCCTCCTTCAGCAGCCGCTCGGAGACGCTCCCCGTTTGCTGCAGTTCCGTGATCGCACGGCAGAGGATGGACGCGTCGTGGTGGTAGGTGGAGGAAAAGCCGAACAGCTGTACCGTCTCCCCGCCGATCTCACAGATCGCACGGCCGGACGAGATCAGCAGCTCGACGCGCGGGTCCTGCAATTCGTCCAGCGGATAGGCTTCGGGCGCGGGAGAAACGAATTCCTCGGCACGCCGCCGTCTGACGGAAAGTCCATCGTCCCGCGAGAGCGTCACGTAGCCGAACGCGGTATAAAGCGTGTCCTTCGTCAGCAGCACGTACCCGTCACAATCGCTCCCGTCCTTTGCCAGATCGGTCGTCAGCGCGACCAGCACGTCCTCCCATTTCAGCCCGTGAACGGCAAAAAAAGCCTTGACGCACATAGGGACCTTCCCCATCACCGTTTGCATTTCCGTTCACCGCCTTACCGATACTCATACAGTTACCGAGTATAGCATATTTTTTGCAAAATTGCAAGGGGATAGCCGATCGTAAAAGCCGACAAATTACAATAAAATCCGTTTTTTCGGTGGCTTTGCCGACGAAAAAACACCTTTCAGACGAGCTGTGCGAGTCCGCGCGCCGAATGGTAAACCTACCAAAATCTCTGATTTTGGTAGGTTGCGATCAGCGCAATCCGCGTCGCGCGGATTTGTAGTCCCGCCGCGCAGGCACCAAATTGCAAAACTGCGTTTTGTAATTGAAAAAAATTGCAAGGGGAGCGTGAGAGAATCCCCCGCGCTTTTTGACATTTCGCCGCTTTTTTTGCCGAAAAATGCGAAAAGCCCTTGACAGACGGACGCGGGGTATGCTATACTTGTACCAACAACAGAGAGGGCGGTCACAGTCGGATGTTCACACGTCGAGACAATTTGCTGCGTATTGTGTTTGAGACCGACAGGGTGCATTGTTCTCATTTTCGGTAAGACGGCGGGAGTTTTGATTCCCGTTCTTTTTTTGCAGAAAAATAAAAAAGGAAGATAGAAAAGAGGTACCATTCCATGAAAATGATCTACGGAGTCAAAGACCGTCCGAAGCTCGGACAGCTGCTGGTCTTTGCCATCCAACAGCTGCTCGCCATCATGGCGGCGACGCTGGTCGTCCCCGTCATCACCAACGGCAACGCGGGACTGGTCGGCGACGACGCAATGTCCACGGCGGCGGCATTGCTCGGCGCGGGCGTCGGAACGCTGATCTACGTTCTGTTCACCAAGGCGAAAAGCCCTGTGTTCCTCGGCTCGTCGTTTGCCTTCCTCGGCTCGATGGCGGCGGCGTTCGCGGGCGCGACAACGGTCGCTGTGGGCTACGCGGGACTGCTGATCGGCGCGTTTTTTGCCGGTCTTGTGTACGTCGTCATCGCGCTGGTCGTGAAATTTGTCGGTTCGGGCTGGGTCAATAAGCTGATGCCCGCCGTCGTCATCGGTCCGACGGTCGCGATCATCGGTCTGTCCTTGGCGGGCAACGCCATCGGCGATCTGCAAAAGGTCAACTACTCCTATCAGGAAAGCGCCGACGAGTTCGCCTATGTCGAACTTGTGCCGACAAGCTATGACGAAAACGTCGAACTTTCCGTTTCGGATACGGACGGATACGTCGTCAACAAACAGACAGGAGAAAAGGACGAGCAGGTTTCCTACGACAAAGAAAGCGGTACCTTCACCGCGAAGCGCGGCAGCAGCTATGTCGCCATCATCTGCGGACTGATCACCCTGCTGGTCACCGTCCTTTGCTCCACCTACGGCAAGGGGATGCCCAAGCTCATCCCGTTCATCATCGGCATTCTTGCCGGCTACCTTTCCGCGTCGGTATTCTTCCTCATCGGACACCTGACCGGAAACGATGCGCTCAAGATCATCGACTTCTCCCCGCTGACCGGATTGGTTTCCGACGGTGTGACGGTCGAAACCTTCCTGTCCTGCCCGAAATTCACGTTCTTAAAGGCGTTCGGCGGGTTTGAGTCCGTCAACGGCTCGTACATCGCAACGGTCGCGGTCGCTTACGTCCCCGTGGCGTTCGTGGTGTTCGCGGAGCATATCGCGGACCACAAGAACATTTCCTCGATCATTGAGACCGACCTGCTGGAGGACCCGGGTCTGCACCGCACCCTGCTTGGCGACGGCGTCGGCTCGATGTTCGGCGCGTTCTTCGGCGGCTGCCCGAACACCACCTACGGCGAGTCCGTCGGCTGCGTTGCGATCACCCGCAACGCGTCCATCACGACCATCATCGCCGCGGCGATCGGCGCGATCCTGATCGCGTTCATCAATCCGTTCGTGGCGTTCGTCAATTCCATTCCGTCCTGCGTGATGGGCGGCGTCTGCATGGCGCTGTACGGCTTCATCGCGGTCTCGGGCTTGAAGATGCTGCAAAAGGTGGATCTGGAGCGCAACGAGAACCTGTTCACCGCGTCCGTGATCCTGATCACGGGCATCGGCGGTCTGACCCTGACGTTCGGCAAGGTGACCATCACCTCCATCGCCTGCGCTTTGATCCTCGGAATTCTGACCAACCTCGTGCTGTCCAAGGCGCGTAAGCAAAACCCTGAGCAAAAATAAAGGAGCAAAACCTAAAAAACAAGTTTTTTAGGTTGGAAGTTTTTTGACTTGGCAGTTGTTCGCCTTGACGAACAACGTTCATTTCGGCAAGCCGAAATCGTCAAAAACTTCCGTGTTGGCTGAAGAGAGGATAAAAAGTCTGAAAAATAAATTTTTCAGACTTGTTAGCATTTAAGAAAGGAATATCAAGTTATGGGAACACTGCATATCATCGATCACCCGCTGATCCAGCACAAGCTGTCCATCATGCGGGACAAGCAAACCGGCTCCAAGGATTTCCGCGAGCTGCTGAAAGAGATCGCAATGCTGATGGGCTATGAGATCACCCGCGAGCTGCCCTTGCAGGACCTCCCGATCGAAACCCCCATCTGCCCGATGATCGCCAAGAAGATCTCCGGCAAGAAGCTGGCGATCGTTCCGATCCTGCGTGCGGGGCTTGGCATGGTGGACGGTCTGCTGTCCCTGATGCCGGTCGCGCGTGTGGGTCACATCGGTCTGTACCGCGATCCGAGCTCCCACCAGCCGGTGGAATACTACTGCAAGCTGCCTACGGACATCACCGAGCGCACCGTCATTCTGGTCGATCCCATGCTGGCGACCGGCGGCAGCGCGTCCGACGCGCTGTTCAAGCTGAAGGAGCGCGG
>CAYPYA010000205.1:0-2462 GCA_964414775.1 uncultured Ruminococcus sp.
GCTCGGCTACATCGCGTTCCGTTTCGAGATCGCTTCGGGTCTGGCGGCGGTCGTCTGCTTACTGCACGACCTGTTTGTCATGCTGACGTTCTATTCCCTGCTGCAGATCCCGATCTCCTCATCGGTGATCGCCGCGTTCTTGACCATTCTCGGTTACTCGATCAACGCGACCATCGTCGTGTTCGACCGCGTGCGTGAGAACCGCAAGCAGCTGGACCGCACCCCGTTTTCCGAGGTCGTCAATATCAGCACGCACGAGACGCTGGGCCGTTCCTTCAATACGACCATCACGACCCTGCTGACCATCGGCGCCATCTTTGTCGCCTGTGCCGTCGCGGTCATCGTGTCTCCGACCTCCAACCTGGACACGCTGCGCGACTTCTCCGGAACGCTGATCATCGGCATTGTCGCGGGTCTGTTCTCCTCGGTCTGTCTGTCCGGTATGCTGTGGAATCTGTTCTCCGATATCTGGCACAGAAGAGACGCCAAGGGCAAGAAAAGCAAATAACCCATTTTTCGCACGAATTCGTATGCAAAACGGATTGGATCGCCTGATCCGATCCGTTTTTGTCCCATATGAGAGCCCAAATGAGAGGATTTTTCTATGTACGACATTCAAAAGATCCGCAACTTCTCCATCATCGCGCACATCGATCACGGCAAGAGTACGCTTGCCGACCGCCTGCTGGAATGCACCGGCGCGGTGGAAAAGCGGGAGGTCGAGGAGCAGATGCTTGACAATATGGAGCTGGAACGGGAGCGCGGCATCACCATCAAGGCGCGCGCCGTTCGGTTTGACTACCACGCCAAAAACGGAGATGTGTACGCCTGCAATCTGATCGACACGCCGGGGCATGTGGACTTCGGGTACGAGGTCTCGCGTTCGCTGACCGCCTGTGAGGGAGCGTTGCTGATCGTGGACGCGACGCAGGGCGTGCAGGCACAGACGCTTGCAAACGCGTATCTGGCGGTAGACAATGACTTAGAGATCCTGCCGGTCATCAATAAGATCGACCTGCCCAGCGCCGACCCCGACATGGCAAAGCGTGAGGTCGAGGACATCATCGGCATTCCCGCCTCGGACGCGCCCTGCATCTCCGCAAAAATGGGCTGGAACATCGAGGACGTGCTGGAACGCATCGTGTCCGACATCCCCTGTCCGAAGGGCGATACGGAGAAACCGCTGCAGGCGCTGATCTTCGACAGCTACTATGATTCCTACAAGGGCGTTGTGGTCTATATCCGCGTGTTTGACGGTAAGCTCTCGGTGGGCGACACGGTGCAGCTGATGCACACCGGCGCACAGTTCGACGTGGTGGAGGTCGGAACGCTGAACGCGTTCTCTCTGGACAAACGGGAAACGCTGTATGCGGGAGAGGTCGGCTATTTCACCGCGAGCATCAAGAGCATCGGAGACACCAAGGTGGGCGATACCGTCACCCTGCGGGACTGCCCGACCCCTCAACCGCTGCCCGGCTTCAAGAAAGCACAGCCCATGGTGTTTTCCGGTATCTACCCCGCCGACGGCGCGAAATACGGCGATCTCAAGGAAGCGCTGGAAAAATTACAGCTCAACGACGCGTCCCTGATCTTCGAGCCGGAGACCTCGGCGGCACTCGGCTTCGGCTTCCGCTGCGGCTTTCTGGGACTGCTGCATATGGAGATCATCGACGAACGGCTGGAACGGGAATTCAATCTGGACCTGATCACCACCGCGCCCAGCGTGATCTACGAGCTGGTTTTGACCGACGGAAGCGTGATCCATGTAGACAACCCCTCCAACTACCCCGACCCCGCCAAGATTTCCGAAGCGCGCGAGCCGATCGTCAAGGCGTCCATCATCACGCCGACGGACTATGTCGGCTCGGTCATGCAGTTCTGTCTGGATCGGCGCGGGACCTACCTCGACATGAAGTATCTGGACACCACGCGCGCCGAGCTGCTGTACGAAATGCCTTTGAACGAGATCGTCTATGACTTTTTCGATACGCTCAAATCCAAGACCAAGGGCTATGCTTCGCTGGACTACGAGCCGATCGGCTACCGCAAGTCCGATCTGGTAAAGCTGGACGTCCTGCTCAACGGCGAGCTGATCGACGCGCTGTCCTTCATCGTTCACGCGGACCGTGCCTACGCACGCGGACGGAAGATCGTCGAGAAGCTGCGGGACAACATCCCCAGACAGCTGTTCGAGCTGCCCGTACAGGCCGCCATCGGCGGTAAGGTCATCGCCCGCGAGACCGTGCGCGCCATGCGCAAGGACGTGCTGGCAAAATGCTACGGCGGCGACATCACGCGAAAAAAGAAGCTGCTGGAAAAGCAAAAGGAAGGCAAAAAACGGATGCGGACGTTCGGAACGGTACAGGTTCCGTCGGAAGCGTTCATGGCAGTTCTGAAAATGGATTCGGATACGGACAAATGAGTACGGATTTGCTTTCGCTTTACTATCACTTCCCGTTTTG
>CAYPYA010000206.1:0-1944 GCA_964414775.1 uncultured Ruminococcus sp.
AAAGGCGGGCATCGCGGAAGTGATCCCCGAAAAGGGCGTTTCGGGTCGGTACGTGATGTGCGTCATCACGCCGCCGGACAAGATCACGACCGAGGACGGGCAGGAAAGGACCGCGACGTGGACCTTTATCGACGAGATCACGGTCCTGCAAGGGCAGAATCCTCTCGATCACAAATCCGAAACCGAAACAACGAGCAGCGTCGAATCAAGTGTTGCGGACGAGACATCTTCCGTCCCGATGAGCAGTGCAAGCACCTCTACGGAGTCTGCACCGAGCCGTCCGGGAGCGGGCGACCGCAGTATGCTGCTGTTCGTTCTGCTGTGCGGCGTTTCCGGCTTGCTGTCGGCGGCGTTGATCAGCAGAAGAACCAGATAAAGTTTGAAATGTAAACGTTTCAAACGATACGTTTTGCGGCTTGAACGTCAAACAACGAGAAAGCCTCATAAGGAAGTCCTTCGGAAGAATATGGCGCAGCACCAAATTCGGTCGCTGCGCCGTTTTCCTTTGCTCGTGCTTGCCATATCGCGGTGCGGCATCTCTTCTGTGCAGCTTGGCTTTCCGCGGCTTTTGCGGATGGCTTCAAAAAACATTTCGTCGAAAAAACAACCAATGGTTGCATATGAAACAACTAATTGATCATTGCTTTTTTTCAAAACAGCCGTTATACTATCCTTACACCGGTGAAATAATGATTTTTGGAGGAATGAAAATGAAAATATCTATAGGTGAAAAGATCAAGGCATTGCGTCGGAAGTATGCAAAGACGCAAGAAGATTTGGCAACAGCACTCGGCGTGACAGCGCAAGCCGTTTCCCGATGGGAAGCAGGAGGGAGTTATCCCGATATGGAACTGATCCCGGGCATTGCCAACTATTTCGGCATTTCTATCGATGAACTGTTCGGGTATCAGAACGACCGAGAGAGGAAAATCGACGCCATCATTCAAAAAATAGATGCGTTTCACATCAAAAGTCGCGGTGATGATGGTTGGGTGGACGAAAGTCTGGCGATTCTGCGCGAGGGACTTGACGAATTTCCGCAAAACGAACGGCTGCTTCATACATTAGCAGACACACTTTCCGAAGCGGGCTGGAGGCGGCATCGGGAATGGCTGTATTATGACACAGAGGGCTATATCCGTCATGATTACGACATCCAAAAGGAAAATCCGTACTGGTCGGAGTCCGTCAAGATCTGCGAAATGCTGGTCGATTCTGCCCGCGATCCTTCGATCGTCACGGAAGCCATTGCGATTCTGGTGCTGTTATACCGCAACATCGGTGAAAACGAAAAGGCGGTCGCCTGTGCCGAACGAATGCCCAACATGAAAAAAAGCCGCGAGGTCTTGCTGGCAGGAGCCGAGGACGGGCAAAAGGAAGCAAAGTATGTCGGTGAGTTGCTGCTTGGCATGGCGGACATTTTTTCCGAGCAAGTGGTTTATTCTTTGATTGTCAATCAAAATCATTATCAAAGCGATATGCCGATCCAAAAAGTCAAGGGCGCTATTTCCCTTTATGATCTGCTTTGCGACGACGGGAATTACGGCATGCATCACGGCAATCTCATCAAGCTGTATCTGTATCTGTCGCGGCTCGAATGGGAACGCGGATACCACGATGAAGCCTTTCATTCGCTTGATGAAGCGCTTTTCCACGCAAGAGCGCTTGAAACGCTTTGCGACGGGAAGGAGCATTCCTACACGGCTCCGCTGATATCCCATGTCACCTTCCCGACCGAAGCGGGTTGCGAAATTGCGCAGACTCTGCCGGACGACTGGCCGTTTTGGTGCAATCCGAATTACGACAAGGTCGAGCAAGAGATCAAGGCTGATCCGCGTTGGGAAAAGTGGGTCAGGCAATGCCAAAACAAATAACCGCGGAAAACCGATCAGCAGAAAACTGATCAAAGGAACGCTGTCCTGCGTATGAGGACGGCGTTCCTCA
>CAYPYA010000207.1:0-3033 GCA_964414775.1 uncultured Ruminococcus sp.
CAAATCCGCCGCATCCTGCGCACGGAGCTGTTTTTCGGGGACGAACCGCAGTCTTAGGAAAAGAAAAACGGAAAACCGGTTGCTTTTTTGCACTTTTTTTGGTATACTCATGATGTATCCCATGCAATGCTCTTGTAAAAGCCAATCGGCACATACAGAAAGGAATCAGATTCTATGCAATTGCAACCGAAGTATCATCGCGTTCTGCTCAA
Organism: uncultured Ruminococcus sp.; assembly: GCA_964414775.1. Taxonomy (GTDB): domain Bacteria; phylum Bacillota; class Clostridia; order Oscillospirales; family CAG-382; genus Coliplasma. The sequence continues at coordinate 213 of CAYPYA010000207.1, forward strand.
GCTGTCCGGCGAAGCGCTTGCCGGCGAGCACGGCGGCAGGATTTTAGACGACGGCTTCTTACGCGCCGTTTCCGCGGAGATCGCGTCCTGCGCCCGCGCGGGCGTGCAGTTCGGCATCGTCATCGGAGCGGGCAATATCTGGCGCGGTGCGCGGCAGGGCGGCTTGTCCGTCGACCGCGTGCGCGGAGACCATATGGGAATGCTGGCGACGGTCATCAATTCCCTTGCCATGCAGGACTACCTGCTGCAGGCGGGGCTGGACGCCCGCGTGATGAGCGCGTTCCAGATCCAGCAGGTCTGCGAGCCGTATGCGCAGTACCGCGCAAGGGAGTATCTGGAGCAGGGAAGCGTAGTTCTGATCCCCTGCGGCGTGGGCTATCCGTACTTTTCGACGGATACGGGCATGATGCTGCGTGCCGTGGAATTGAACTGTGACATCCTGCTGTCGGCAAAGCATATCGACGGGGTGTATGACGACGACCCCGCGAAGAACCCGAACGCGAAAAAATACGACCGTCTGACCTATGACGAAATGCTGGCAAAGGGCTTGCATGCGATCGACCTGACCGCGTCCGCCATCGGACGGGAAAACCGTATGCCCGCCTTGGTGTTCGGTCTGTCCGACCCGAAAAACATCACCCGCGCACTGGCGGGAGAGCCGATCGGCACGCTGATCACGGCATAAACGTTTACGTTACGTAAAAAAATTTTCAAAACGGGCGAAAACAGCCCATATGATACAAAGAAAGGACTGCTTGCAACCATGAAATTCGAAACCAAAGCCTACGAGGAAAAAATGAAAAAGACGGTCGAGGTGCTCTCGAACGATTTTGCTTCCATCCGCGTCGGACGCGCGTCCGCCCGCGTGCTGGATCAGATCACCGTCCCGTATTACGGAACGCCGACCTCCATCGACGGGGTCGCGTCCGTCAAGTCCCCCGACCCGCGCACCCTGCTGATCCAGCCTTGGGAAGCAAGCGTTCTCAAGGACATTGAAAAGGCGATCCTTGCCAGCGATCTCGGTATCGTTCCGCAGAACGACGGAAAAATGCTGCGCTTGAACTTCCCGCCGCTGACCGAGGAACGCCGTAAGGAATTCACCAAAAAGACCGCCAAGCTGGGCGAGGAAGCCAAGGTCGCCATCCGCAACCTGCGCCGCGACGCGAACGAGGACGCCAAAAAACAGAAAAAGGACGGCGTTCTGACCGAGGATGAGCAGAAAGCCGCGGAAAAGGCGGTACAGGACCTGACCGACCGCTATGTGAAGCTGGTGGACGAGGCGGTCGCCAAAAAAGACAAAGAGATCATGGAGCTGTAATGCAAACGGAAGCTTTTTCCAAACTGCCCGTCCACGTCGCCGCGATCATGGACGGCAACGGCAGATGGGCGAAAAAACGTCTCCTGCCGCGCACGGCGGGGCATAAGGCGGGACTGGATCGGTTTGTGGAGATCGTGGATCTGTGCAGCGATCTTGGCATCCCGTATCTGACCGTCTATGCGTTCTCGTCGGAGAACTGGAACCGCGACCCGTCCGAGGTACAGGCGTTGATGCGGCTCATGGAGCAGGGCATCCGCAGGTATACGCCCGAAATGCAGAGAAAGAACATCCGCCTGCATCTGATGGGACAGCTCGAACGCTTCCCCGAAAAGGAACGCACCTCCCTGCTGGAATGCGAACGGAAGCTTGCTTCCAATACGGGCATGACGCTTTCGGTCTGCCTGTCCTACGGCGGACGGCAGGAGCTGACGAAAGCGTTCAACGAGCTGGCAAAAGAGGGGAAAACGGACATCACCGAAGCGGATATCGCTTCTCATCTGTATACCGCCGGCATGCCCGACCCCGACCTGATCATCCGTACCAGCGGGGAATACCGCATTTCCAACTTCCTGCTCTGGCAGTCCGCCTACGCCGAGTACTATTTTACCGACGTGTACTGGCCCGACTTCGGGAAGGAACGGTTCTGTGAAGCCCTGCACGCGTTTGAATCGCGTCAGCGGCGATATGGAAAATGAGTTTAGAGGACAAACGGAATCGCATCGCCAAACGTGTTGCGTTTGGCTCACTCTCCGTTTTTCCTCCAAATGCCTCCTTTTCGTCGGAAAACTGCTCAGCCGCAGTTTTCCTCTTAAGGTGTCATTCCGGCGGCGCATGATACGCGTTCCGCGTTGCCTGCATGACGAAATCTGATTTTATGCCGCTTTGCGGCACATGATCTTCTGTTTGCATTCTAAAGATGATTTTTCAGGGTTCTGTGAAAGGGGATACATACCGATGTGGATTCGTATTTTGACGGCGGTCGTCGCGCTGGCAATTTTCATTCCGTGCCTGCTGTTTGCACCCAACTGGGTCGTCATCCTTCTGTTCGGACTGCTGGCGGCAGTCGCGGCCTATGAGGTCGCGGGCTGTACGGGGCTGAAAAAAGAATATTGGCTGACGGTATGCAGTATGCTGTTAGCGTTCCTTTACGTGGCGGGCGATGTGTTTTTCCCCGCGCGGGCATCCGTCCATCTGATCGGAGTCGATTTGTCGCGCCCGATAGGCTTGCCCACGGGCTTGTCCGTTCCGCTTCTGCTTTTGCTGTACATCATTGCGGGGGTCGTCCGTCATGAAAAACTGCCTGTGGAAAAACTGTGCTTGCAGGGCTTTTTCTGCCTGTATATTCAGTATGCTTTCGGCATTATGAGTTCGGTTGCCGACTTCTACCGCTCCTTGCTTTGGATCACGCTGTGCATCCCGTGGGTTGCGGACACGCTCGCCTACTTTGTCGGACGCTTCTTGGGAAAACATAAACTCTGCCCGAACATCTCCCCGAAAAAGACG
>CAYPYA010000208.1:0-3241 GCA_964414775.1 uncultured Ruminococcus sp.
AGGCCGATCTCTTCCTTTGTGGCGGTTCGGGCGTCCACGATGCCGGTCACCTTACCGCCGCCGATCACCAGGATGCGGTCGCAGAGTGCAAGCAGCACGTCCAGATCCTCACCCACGAACAGCACGGCGACGCCGTTTTGCTTTTGCGCGTTGAGCAGGTGATAGATGGTATAGGAAGAATGGATATCCAGCCCGCGAACGGGGTACGCCGCCATCAGCACGGTCGGCTTTGCCGCGATCTCGCGCCCGACCAGCACCTTCTGGACGTTGCCGCCGGACAGTCTGCGCACCGGCGTGCTTGCGCTCGGCGTTGCGACCTCCAGCTCCCGAATGATGCGGTCCGCCAGGCTGCGCGGCGGTTTCCGATCCACGAACAGCCCCTTGCCCTTACGGTAGCTGCGCAGCATCATATTATCCACAATGTCCATGTTCCCGACCAGTCCCATGCCCAGTCGGTCTTCGGGCACAAACGAAAGCCTAACGCCCATTTCCCGGATCTGCACCGGCGTTTTGTTGCGCAGGTCCTCGTCCAGTCCGGTCTTCGGGTCATGATAGATCACGTCCCCGCCCGTCAGCGGCTGTAAGCCCGCGATCGCCTCCAGCAGCTCCCGCTGTCCGCTTCCCGCGATGCCCGCGATGCCTAAGATCTCCCCGCTGTAAACCGAGAAGGACACGTCGTCCAGCACCTTCAGCCCGTCCTTGCCCACGCTGTGCAGGTGGGACACGGTCAGCCGTTCCTGTACGTCCTGCGGCTGACTGCGTTCAATGTTCAGATCGATCTTCTTGCCGACCATCATTTCGGTCAGCGCCGCTTCGTCCGTCTGTGCGGTGAGAACCGTACCGATGTATTCGCCCTTGCGCATAACGGCGACCTTGTCCGATAAGGCAAGCACCTCGTTGAGCTTGTGCGTGATGATCAGAATGGCTTTCCCGTCGTCCCGCATGCGCCGCAGGATGTCGAACAGACGACCCGTCTCCTGCGGGGTCAGAACGGCGGTCGGCTCGTCAAGGATCAGAATGTCCGCACCGCGGTACAAAACCTTGACGATCTCCACCGTCTGCTTTTCCGAAACGGACATCTCGTAGATCTTTTTCAGCGGGTCGAGCGCAAACCCGTACCGTTCGCTGATCTCCCTGACCCTTTCGACCGCTTTCTTCTTACTGTATTTACCGTCGCTGTGCAGGCCGAGAATGATGTTCTCCGTCGCGTCAAACAGGTCCACCAGCTTGAAATGCTGATGGATCATGCCCACGCCGTGCGCAAACGCGTCCTTCGGAGAACGGATCACCTCCGCCTTCCCGTCAAACAGCAATTCCCCCGCGTCGGGGTGGTAAATGCCCGAAATGACGTTCATCAGCGTGGTCTTTCCGCTCCCGTTTTCGCCGAGAACGGCAAGGATCTCCCCGCGGTTGACCGTCAGGCACACGTCCCTGTTCGCCACGACGCTCCCGAATGTCTTTGTGATATGTCTCAGCTCGATCGCCGCCGCTGTTTCCAAGCTATGACCCTTCCTTTCCCGTTCTTTCGCCAGGTATGACAAGTGCTTCCCTGTCTTTCCTGCTCGCTTTGGGGAACGCGCCCGCGCCGTTTGCCGACGCGCTCCGCAAAAGGAACAGAAGCGAAGGCGGGGGTCGAAGCGTCGCCGCTTCCCCTGCCTTCGCCCTTTGTAACGGTTAGTCTCCGAAGTTGGTGTTCAGGTTGGTCACACCGTCGATGATGATATCGAAATACGGTGCGGAACGGAACTGTTTGGCGTTGGATTCGTCGAAATAGCCGTCGTGAATGACGTTCGTCTCACCCTTGAAGTCGCCGTCCACGTCCGCAAGGTACTCGGTCAGATTCTTGCCCTCGACGGTGAACTTGTCCGTCGCAAAGACGTGCAGCGTGCCGTCCTTGAAGCCCTTGATCGCTTCGTCCAGCTTCGCCTGCGTGCCCTCGGCGATGACGTCCTGGTTCAGACCGGACAGCACCACGGAGTTCTCGTCGATGCCGCCGCACCAGTCGGTGTCGATCGCCTTGCCCTGCGCAACGCACTCGATGATGTACTGGAAGTACGGCGCCCAGTTGATCGCGGAGGAGACTAAGAAGGTGTTCTCACCCGCGGAATAGGTGCTTCCGTTATAGGAAACGTTCGGAACGTTCTTCAGCTCGCACGCGGTCGGCGCGCCGAGAGAGTCGGCGTGCTGGCTGATCAGCACACAGCCGTCCTGCTCGATCAGAGAGGTGGCAGCCTCATGCTCCTTCGGCTGATCGTACCAGGAACCGGTGTAGCGCACCTTCATGGTCGCGCTCGGGCAAACGGAACGTGCGCCGAGATAGAAGGAGGTCATGCCGGAGATGACTTCCGCATAGGTGAACGCACCGACGTAGCCGATGATCGCCTTGTCTGCGGTGATCTTGCCTTCCTTGATCATCTCGTTGAGCTTCATGCCCGCGACGATGCCCGCCAGATAACGTCCCTCGTAAATGGACGCAAACGCGTTGTGGAAGTTCGCAAGACCCGCGGTCTTGGACGAGGTACCGGTCGCGTGGCAGAACTGCACGTCCGGGTATTCCGCCGCCGCCTGCTTCATGAACGATTCATGACCGAACGAGTCCGCAAAGATCACCTTGCAGCCCTTGTTCTTCGCCATGTCCACCGCCGTGTCGTAGCAGCTGCTGTCCTCGCCGATGCCGGTCACGATGATGACCTGCTCGTCGGAAAGTCCGAGACCCTTCTGCACGCTCTTGAGCGCGTCGATGAAGTTCTTGTCGTAGGTGGAGTTCTCGTCATGCAAACAGATCATGCCGATTTTGAAATCGCTCGGGATGGTCACCGACGGTGTGGCTTTGACCTCATTGCGGGGCAGGATGTCCGCGCTCTCGCCCTTTTTGGACGCAGATTCGCTTCCGCCGCACGCCGTGAGCGCAAAGACCATCAGGGTTGCCAGAACGATTGCCAGGAGTTTCTTCATGTTGTTCCCTCCGAAAAAATTTTTTCTATTTCCGCCGCGCTTTGCACGGCAAAAAAGCAAGCCTTATGTGCAGAACGTGATCCCGTCCCGCACGCTCATGGCGGCGATACGCGCCAGAGATTCGATCCGCATTCCCTCTTTTCGCAGTTCCGCGCCCCCCGGCTGAAACGCTTTTTCGATCACAATGCCCGCGCCGACCGTCGTCGCGCCCGCTTCTCCGATCAGCTTCGCCAACGCGCGCAGGGCGCTCCCCTTGGCAAGGAAATCGTCGATGATCAGCACCCTG
>CAYPYA010000209.1:0-17611 GCA_964414775.1 uncultured Ruminococcus sp.
ACGGTGAGCTTTCCGCGCAGCTTTCCGCAGATCTGCACGGCGATCTCCACCGCGGAGACCCTGGTCTTGCTCTCGTCGCAGATCGGCCATTCCGCTTCGGAGCAGAAGCCGCTTTGACCCAGCGTCTGCCACATTTCCTCACAGATGTGCGGCGCAAACGGGCACAGCAGACGGGTCAGGATCAACAGGCTTTCGCGGTCGATGCTTCCGACGGCGTAAACGTCGTTGAGGTAGCTCATCATGGACGCGATCGCGGTATTGAACTTCATCGCCTCGATGTCCTCTGACACCTTGCGGATGGTGCGGTGCAGGGAGGAGACCAATTGCTCGTTCGGCTGCTCGGACAGGCAGTCCGTCAGCGCGGCGAACCGCTCGATGAACCGTTTGCAGCCCTTGACCGAGCTGTCAGACCAGGGCGCCGCCTGCTCATAGTCGCCCATGAACAGCACATAGGTACGCAGAACGTCCGCGCCGTAGCTGTCCACCACGTCGTTTGGATCCACCACATTGCCAAGAGATTTGGACATCTTCACGCCGTTGGCGCCCAAGATCAAGCCCTGCGCCGTGCGTTTGGCGTACGGCTCGGAGCAGGGGACAGCCCCGATATCGTACAGGAACTTATGCCAGAAGCGGGAATAGATCATATGCCGCGTGACGTGCTCCATGCCGCCGTTGTACCAATCGACCGGAAGCCAATGCGCCATTTTTTCGGGATCGGCAAATGCTTGGTCGTTATGCGGGTCGATGTAGCGCAGGAAGTACCAGGACGAGCCTGCCCATTGGGGCATGGTGTCCGTTTCGCGTTTGGCGTCGCCGCCGCATTGCGGGCATTTGCAGTTGACGAAGGATTCCACCTTGGCAAGCGGGGATTCCCCGCCCTCGCCCGGCTCGAAGCTCTCCATATCCGGCAGCTTCAGCGGCAATTCCTCGTACGGAACGCCGACCATGCCGCAGCGCGGGCAATGCACGATCGGGATCGGCTCGCCCCAGTAGCGCTGACGGTTGAACGCCCAGTCCTTCATTTTGTACTGTACGCCCGCTTCGCCCGCGCCGGTCTTTTGCAGCTCCTCCAGCATACGCCCGATCGCCGCCTTCTTTTCGGTCAGACCGTTCAGGAAGCCGGAGTTGATCATTTTTCCCTCGCCCGTGTAGGCTTCCTTTTGGATATCGCCGCCCTCGATGACGGGGATGATCTCGATGCCGAATTTCTTGGCAAACGCGTAGTCGCGGCTGTCGTGCGCGGGAACCGCCATGATCGCACCGGTCCCGTAGCCCATCATGACGTAGTCGGACAGGTAGATCGGGATCTCCTCGCCCGTCAGCGGATGCACCGCCGCCAGCCCGTTCACCCGCACGCCGGTCTTATCCTTGACCAGCTGGGTGCGCTCGAACTCGGTCTTCTTGGCGCATTCGGCGCGGTAGGCGTTGATGTCGTCCATGTTTTGGATGCGGGAGGCGAACCGATCCAGCAGCGGATGCTCGGGAGCCATGACCATGAAGGTCACGCCGAAGAGCGTGTCGCAGCGGGTCGTATAGATGCGCAGCGTCTCGTCGGTGTCCTTGATGCGGAAGTTGACGAACGCGCCCGTGGAACGCCCGATCCAGTTTTCCTGCTGTCCACGGATGTTAGGCAGGTAGTCCACGTCTTTTAAGCCTTCCAACAGCTTATCGGCATACGCGGTGATGCGCAGATACCAGACGTCCTTGGACTTTTGCACCACCTCGCTGTGGCAGACGTCGCATTTGCCGCCCTGAGAGTCCTCGTTGGACAGGACGACCTTGCAATGCGGGCAGTAGTTGACCAGCGTTTTGTCGCGGAACACCAGTCCGTTATCGAACATCTTGCGGAAGATCCATTGCGTCCAGCGGTAGTAATGCTCGTCCGTCGTGTCGATCACGCGCGACCAGTCGAACGAGAAGCCGACGCGCTTCAACTGGGAGGTGAATTTCGCAATGTTGCGGTCGGTCAGCACGCGCGGATGGATGCCGTCCTTGATCGCGGAATTCTCGGTCGGCAGTCCGAACGCGTCGAACCCGATCGGGAACAGAACGTTATAGCCCTGCATACGACGCTTGCGGGAGACGACCTCCAAGCCGGAGTAGGCTTTGATATGCCCGACGTGCATCCCGTGTCCGCTCGGATAGGGGAATTCCACCAAAGCGTAGAATTTTTTCTTTTCGGAATCATCCCTGGCGGCAAACAGGTCTGCCTGCTCCCATTTTTGCTGCCATTTCGGTTCAATGGTTTTGAAATCGTGTTTCATGGTGATCGTTTATCCTTTCTGCAACATAACTGAAAGACATTTCGGTCATGCTTTCCAGAGCCGCTCCAGGTCGTAGAACGAACGTCCCTCGGCGGTGAAAATATGAATCACGACGCTGCCGTAATCCATCAGCTCCCAGATGTTGTTGCGGTAGCCCTCGATGTGGTCGGGGGAAAGGTCCAGCTTTTGTTTGACCTGAAATTCCACCTCGTCGGCAAGCGCGTGAACGTGTGTGTTGGAGGTCGCCGTTGCGATCACGAAGTAGTCCGCCAGAACGGTCTGCTCCCCGACCGGAAGGACGCGCACGTCCAGCCCCTTCTTGTCCTCCAGCGCCGCGGCGGCGGTCTGTGCGAGACGTTCGGCGAGTTCCTTTTGCTGCTGCTTATTCATTCCTGCGTCAGTCCTTTCGCGGTAAGATAGTAGTTGCGTGCATCGACGGTCATGCGGTCGATCGGAAGCTGCTCGCGCAGAAGATCGCGCAGGGTGACGTCGAAGGAACGAACCAAGGTTTTTTGCAATGCGATCTCCTTGTTTTTCATGGAGCGGTACTTCGTTTCATAGTATTGCCGCAAACGGACGCACCCAACGTAGGTGCGGTTTTCCTCGATGTAGTCGGCAAGATACAAAACCAGTTCCAAGGGGGACATATTCGGTCTGCCGGTGGTATGCCAGCGCACCGCGGAGCAGACCTCCTCCGGCGCACGGTACACTTCCCTTGCGATCGCAGCGGCGGTCTGCGCGTGGAACAGCTTCGGAGCGGTCTCCGTTGCCTCGTCGACGGGAATGCCGTACCAAAGACAGAGCTGTTTCTGCTTTTCCGTTGTATATTCCTTTGTGAAATCGTGCAGCAGAGCGGCAAGCTCCACCTGCTCGCGCGGCAGGGACGGGAAATGCCGCTTTGCCAGAAGCAGCGAAGCGTGTACGACTCCCTCGGTATGGCGTTTCCGCTTCTCCGAGAGGGTCAGATCGTTTCGTACCTGTTGGATCAGATTCATACATACAGTCCTTTTTCTGCAATATAGCGGTTGACCGCCGGCGGGCAGCGGCTTTCGTCCCCGTTACGCCGTTCGGTGGAGGACGCCCCGATGGTTTGAAAGGTCAATCGCACGATCTTTGCGCCGTAGGTTTTCCGCAACGCCTCGACCTGTGCGGAAACGTCACGACCCGTGCGGTCGGCAAGCGCGACGGTCACCGAGCGGATCAGGCGGGGAAAGTCGTGCCATTCGGTAAAGTGATCCAGCCGGTCGTCCCCGATGTAAAGAAACAGCTCCGCGCCGGGGTGAAGCCGGTGCAGCTCGTCTGCCGTATCGACGGTGTAGCTCACGCCGCCGCGCTTCAGCTCCATGTCGCTCACGGTGAAGCCGTCAAGACCCTCGAACGCCAAGCGGAGCATGGCGAGCCTGTCCTGCGGGGAGGCGGGCAGATGATCCTTCATATGCGGCAGGCAGTTGGGGATGACGTAAACGAGATCCAGTTTGCATTCGTCCCGAAACGCCTTTGCCGCGCGCAGGTGTCCGTTATGCACCGGATCGAACGTGCCGCCGAAGATCCCGACGTTCAATTTTCGCTCCAGTTGTGCCAGACGTTCTGCACGTCGTCGTTGTCCTCCAGCAGATCCAGAAGCTTCTGCATGGAGACCGCCTGTTCCTCGCTCAGCTCGACCTCGTTCGCCGGAACCTTGGCAAGGTCGGCGGACAGGAACTTGTAGCCCTTCCCCGCAAGCGTTTCGTACACGGAGGAGAAATCCGACGGCTCGGTGTAGATCTCAAAGCAGCCCTCTTCGGCGCTGAAGTCCCCCGCGCCCGCTTCGAGCGCTTCGTCCATCAGCTTTTCCTCGTCCACGTCGCCGTCCTCGTTATCCACGACGATGACGCCCTTGTCAGAAAACAGGAACGAGACGCAGCCGGTCGTGCCGAGATTGCCGCCGAACTTGTCAAACGCGTGACGCACCTCGGGTGCGGTACGGTTGCGGTTGTCCGTCGCGGCTTCGACGATGACGGCGACTCCGCCCGGTCCGTAGCCCTCGTAGGTGACCATTTCGTAAGCGGCGGAGCTGTCGTCCGACGCCTTATCGATGATGCGCTTGATATTGTCGTTCGGGACGTTCAGGGATTTTGCCTTGGTGATCAGGTCGCGCAGCTTGGTGTTTGCCACCGGGTCGGAGCCGCCCTCGCGCACCGCCATGGCGATCTCCTTGCCGACCTTGGTAAAGACCTTCGCGCGCGCCGCGTCGGTCTTTTCCTTTTTGTGCATGATGTTTTTCCATTTGGAATGTCCGGACATCTGTGATTCTCCTTATCAAGAATAATAGTCAGTTGAAAAAGTCGGGAAATTCTGATCACTTGTAAAACGCAGTTTTGCAAGTGAGTATATTCAGATTTCCTCCGTGCGGCGGATGCCGAGCAGATCCAGCCCGTTGCCGATGACCGTATGCGTCGCCGCAGCGAGCTTGCAGCGGAAGGCTCTTGCTTCGCCCTCGGCGTTTAGGATGCGGCAGTTGTTATAGAACTGGTTGAACAGCGCGCACACGGAAAGCAGGTATTTGGAAATCACGCTCGGCTCGTATTCCGCCAATGCGCGTTCCACGGTTTCGGGGAACTCCGCGAGCCTGTTGACCAAGGCTGTTTCCGAAGATTGCGGCTCGTAGGAAGCGCTTTCCCCGGTCGGTTCGCCGCCCTTGCGGCGGATGCTTGCCGCACGCGCGTAGGTGTACTGTACGTACGGACCTGCGTTGCCCTCGAACGACAGCGCGTCCTCCCAGTTGAAGTCGCTGTCCTTGATGCGGGCGTTGGCAAGCGCGTGGAACACCACCGCGCCCACGCCGACCGCCGTCGCGACCTCATGGCGGTTTGCAAGGTCGGGGTTCTTTTCCTCGATCACCCGCTCGCACTTGCGGATCGCTTCGCGCAGCAGATCCTCCAGCAGCACCACGTTCCCGGTACGGGAAGCCAGCTTCTCACCGCCGACGCTCATGGTGCCGTAGGGGATATGCACCAAGCCGTCCGCCCAGTCGTAGCCCATTTTCGCCACCACGCGGAACCATTGTGCGAAATGCAGGCTCTGTCCGGCGCTGGTGACGTACAGGCAGCGTTCAAAGTCATATTCCTTTTTGCGCCAGATCGCCGCGGCGATGTCCCGCGCGGGGTACAGCGTTGTGCCGTCCCGCTTCAGGATCAGGCAGGGGGGCATTTTTTCCTCGTCCAGCCGAACCACCGAAGCGCCGTCGTCCAGCGTTAAAAGTCCTTTTTGACGCAATTCCTCCACCACGGCGGGCATTTTGTCCGAGAAGAACGCCTCCCCGCTGTAGGAATCAAAGGAAATGCCCAGCAGGTCGTAGGTTTTCTGATATTCCGGCAGCGACACGTCCTTGAAGCTCTTCCAGATGCGTAAGGACTCTTCGTCGCCCTCCTCCAGCAGACGGAACGCGTCACGCGCCTTCTGCGTCAGGGTCGGGTCTTCCTTTTCGTCGCTGCAGAACTTGACGTACAGCCGTTCCAGCTCGCGGATGCCGTCCTTTGCAAACGTCTGCTCGTCGGACCAATGCTTGTAGGCGTAGATCAGCTTACCGAACTGTGTTCCCCAGTCGCCCAGATGATTGATCGCAACGGTCTTGTAGCCGCAGAAGTTCAGCAGATTGCGCAATGCGTTGCCGATCACGGTCGTTCCGAGGTGTCCCAGATGAAACCGCTTGGCGATGTTCGGGGAGGAAAAGTCCAGACAGACGGTCTTGCCCGCTCCGACGTCGGACGAGCCGTACCGCTCGTTTTGCAGGATGGCTTCCAGCGCGGTATGGCAGGAGGCGCTGTCGAAAAAGAAGTTCAGATAGCCGCCGACGGCTTCGACCTTTCGGATCCCCGGCGTACCGGCGAATTCGATCGCAAGCTCCGAAGCGATCTGCACCGGGGATCTGCGCAGCGACTTTGCCAGCTTGAAGCAGGGGAGCGCAAGGTCGCCGAGCTTAACGTCCGTCGGCTTTTCAAACAGTAAAGAAAGCTCCTGTTTTGAAAGCGTCAGCCCGTGCTGCTGCAGGACCGTATTCGTTTTTTCCAGTAAAGCGGTTTTGTTGTCACGCATGGCGTCGTTTTCCTCATATGATGATAATATAATATGGAATTAAAATATTATAGCAATCCTCTTGTCAAAAGTCAAGGGGTAAGGGGTGGTTTTTTTGCTGTTACATACCGTCAGCGCGGGAGAAACGCTGTATGGCATCGCGCGTCTCTACGGCGTTCCCGTGCGCAATCTTGCCGCCGACAACGGCATTCTCGAACCGGAGCGTCTTCCGGTGGGGCTGATCCTGCTGATCGCCGAGCCGAGCATCCGTCACACCGTGCAAGCGGGCGAGACGCTGTACTCCATCGCCCGCCGTTACGGGGTGTCCCTGCGGACCTTATGGCGGAACAACCTGTTCCTAAACGGGCAGACGGCGCTGCAGGAGGGGGACGTTCTGTATATAGAGGTGCAGGCCGAGCGCATCGGCGCGTACATGGTCGGCGGGTACGTCTACCCGTTCGTAGACCCGACGCTTCTGTCCCAGACCCTGCCGCTGCTGTCCGGCGTGATGCCGTTCACCTACGGCTTCCGTCCCGACGGAACGCTTTTGCCGTTGCAGGACGAACAGATCTTAGAGCAGGCGTTCCGGTACGGCGTGTCCCCGGTCATGCACCTGTCCACGCTGACCGAGGACGGGAATTTTTCGTCCGCGCTCGCCGAGCAATTGCTGTACGACGAAAACGCGATCGCGGTGCTGACGGAGCAATTGCTTTCCACTCTGCGGCAGAAGGGGTATTACGGGCTGGACGTGGATTTTGAGTTTCTGGGGGCAAAGAATGCCGAAGCTTACGCGTCGTTTTTGCGCTCGTTACGCGTTCGGCTCAACCAAGAGGGCTTCCCTTTGCTCGCCGCGCTTGCACCCAAAACGCGGGACGACCAGCCGGGGACGCTGTACGAGGGGCATGACTACGCCGCGATCGGGGAGGCGGTCAACTGCGTACTGCTGATGACCTACGAATGGGGCTACACCTACGGTCCGCCCATGGCGGTCTCCCCGATCCAGCCGGTGCGCCGCGTCGTGGAATACGCGCTGACGCGCATTCCCGCCGAAAAGATCTTTCTCGGCGTTTCCAATTACGGCTACGACTTCACCCTGCCCTATGTGCAGGGGCTTTCCAAGGCGCAGTCCCTGTCGGTGGAAGCGGCGATTCAGTTGGCGGGGCAGAAGGGAGCGGTCATTCGGTACGACGAAACGGTGCAGGCGCCGTTTTTCGAGTACACCGAGAACGGGCAGCAGCACGTCGTCTGGTTCGAGGACGCCAGAAGCCTGTCCGTTCGGTTGAACCTTTTGCCGGAATACGGGCTGCGCGGGGCGCTGTACTGGAACTTCATGCGCCCCAACCCGCAAAACCTTTCCCTCATCAATTCTCTGCTCTTTCCGCGCGCTCTTGATCTGTTTTAACCCGTTTTCACACGTTTTTACGCAAAACCCGCAAAAGCTTTGCGTCCCGTCTCTTTTCGGGCGAGAATGCAAAAAGCAGCAAAAACAAAGCAAAACAACCGAAAATCCTTTCCCGCGCTTCGACAGACAACGCGAAAGAGTCGGCGTACACTAATGGCAAAAGACGTGAAGTTTGAAAGATGAATCTTTCAAACGGTACGTTTTGTGCCTTGAACGTCAACAACGACGTTCATTCCGGCAAGCCGGAATCGGCAAAAACGTACATGCCGGCAAAAGAAAGGAATTTCGATTATGGATCTGGTACTGTTCAAGGAAAAAGTGACGCAAAAGCAGACGCGGATGAGGTTGGGTGCGCTGTTGGGCGGATTTGCGCTGTCCTTTGCGTCGTTGGGCGGGTGTGTCAGCCCGTTCGGGCTTGCGCTGCTGTGCGCGTCGGACGCGTACCGTCTGCCGCTGGTCGGCGGCTGTCTGCTCGCATTGCCGTTTTGCGGCTCGGGGAAGGCGGTACAGCTTTTCTGTCTGCTCGGCTGCTTGACCGCGTTGGCGGCTGCGGAAAAGCGGGGGGCGGGGTTGAACGGAGAGGCGAAACGGAAGGCATTGCTTTCCGACGAGCCGTCGGAGCATCCGGCTTCCGTCCGCACGCGGGTGACGGTCGCCGGTGTCGCGGGGCTTGTCACCGTTTTGGGGCAGCTTCTGTTCGGGGACAGCCTGTCCGACACGGTTTTGACGGCGGTGCTGTCGCTGTGCATCCCGCTGTTCTGCCTGCTGTTTTACGCCTTTTTGCACAAGGGAAAATTGTACGATCTGTCCCTGCTCGGCGTTTGCTTTGCGCTGGTACAGATCTTCGTTCCGTTCACCGTCGCGTCCGTTCCGCTTGCTTTGCCGGTCGGGATGCTGCTGACGCTTGCCGTCGCGCGCAACAAGGGCTTTGCCTACGGCTGTGCGGCGGGACTGCTGTGCGGGCTGACCGTCGGCGGGGACGCGATGGGCGCTCTGGGCGTGACAGGCATGACCTACGGGCTGCTGGTCAACGGGATCGAGGGGCTTGCTTTGCTGCTGGCGTACATGATCGCGGTTTCGGGGTATTGGTATCTCGGAGGCGGAGCGGGGATCCTGCCCGCCGCGCTGATGATGGCGGCTTCCTGCCTCCTGTTTGTGCCGCTTCGCAGGTACGTGACCGTCAAAGCACCGCCCGCCGCCGCGCCGCTGAGCGTCAAGGACGTACATCTGGAAAAATACGCCGCCGCGTTTTCCTCCCTGTCCGGTCTGTTCTATACCGTTTCGGACAACGCGTCTCCGCAGACGGTGGATCAGACGGTGCGCGGCATCCGCACGGTCGTGCAGGCGTTCTGCCGCAACTGCGAGGGGTGCGACTTAGAGGAGGGGGAGCTGTGCAACTGCATGGTGGATCGGATGCGGGAGAAGGGCGTCGTCCACGTTCCCGATCTGCCCATCCATATCGTCAAGCGCTGCCCGAGCATCCGCGCGATGGCGAAAACGGTCAACCGTCTGCCCGTTTTGAAGGAGCAGGAAAGCGAGAGGGGCATTCGCCGCATGGCGGCGGAGTACGCAAACCTGTCCTCTCTGCTGGACGCCGCCGCCCGCCGCGAGGAAGCCGCTCGTATCGAGGACAAGCCCGCCGCGGCGCGGGTGAAACAGGCTTTGAAAGAAATGAAGATCTCCTTTGACAGCGTGCGGGTGACAGGAACGCGGATGCGGGTGGTGGAGGTGTTCGGCGTGCGGATGAACGAGATTTCCGTGTCGGCGGCGCGCATCAGCGCGACGCTGTCCGAGCAGGTCGGCGTGAAGCTGTCCGAGCCGTCGTTTCAGCTCGGCGGGGAGTACGCGGTGATGAAGCTGAACGCCGTCGCGTGCGTGCGGACGGAATTCGCCAAATGCACCGCCTCCAAAAGCGGGGAGCGCATCTGCGGGGACACCGTTTCGTTCTTTGAAACGGACGACGGCTATTTCTACTGTCTGCTGTCCGACGGGATGGGATCCGGACGGGACGCGGCGCTGTCCTCGCGTCTGGCGGCGTTGATGCTGGAAAAGCTGTTGACCGTCGGCGCGGACAAGGCGGACGCTTTGCAGATGCTCAACAAGGCGCTGCAGCAAAAGGACAAGGAGGTGTTCGCCACCGTCGATCTGTTGGAGATCGACCGCTACACCGGAACGGCGACGCTCATCAAGGCGGGCGCCGCCCCGACTTTGCTGTTCCGAAACGGGAACTGCCGCCGGTTCGAATCCAAAACGCCGCCCGCGGGCATCATGCGGGACGTGATCGCGGAGAAGCGCACCTTTGCTTTGCACAAGGGCGATCTGCTGGTCCTTTTGTCCGACGGGGTGCTGCAAACGGGCGAGCGTGCGGGCGAGAAGCTGACCGTCCCCACCGGAAGCGCGCACGCGGTGGCGGGAAAGCTGCTTGCGGCGGCACGCGAGCAGACCGCCTGCGCGGACGATATGTCGGTGTGCGCGATTAAAATTGCGTAGCAATTCGCAGTAGCAGCGCGTAGCGACGCGATGAATTGCGTGAGACGGGAAATTCCGTAAAAGAACTGTAAAGGATTTCCATAAAATATGAAAAAATAAAAACGCCCTCTTGCAATGGGCGTTTTTTTGTGCTATCATGAGCAGGAAAAAAGAACGGAGCAATCCATCGGCAAAACTGCCGTCGAAAAGGAAAAGGGAGAATTTTTATGTACCGTATCGGAACAGTCAACATCGACACCTCGCACGCGCCCGCGTTTGCGGAGATCCTGCTTGCGGGAGACACCGCGCGCTATACCGCCATCTACAACGACGGCTTCCGCACCGACGAGGAAGTCAATGCATTCATGCAAAAGTACAAGCTGGAGAAACGCTATACCGACCTTGCCGAAATGGCAAAGAACGTGGATATCGCGTTCATCCAGAGCTGCAACTGGGATCGGCATATCGAGCTGATGACCCCGTTCATCGACGCGGGCGTTCCCGTGTTCATCGACAAGCCCATCGTGGGCAATCTGCGCGACTGCCGCACCGTCGAAGCGCTCGCCGCGTCGGGCAAGGTCATTCTTGGTACCTCCGCAATGCGGTATACCTATGAGCGGGACAGCTTCTTTGCCGTTCCGAAGCAGGAGCGCGGGGACATCATCCATGTTTCGACCATGGTCGGCGTGGACGAATTCAATTACGCGATCCATTCCATCGAGTCCATCCTCGGCTTCCTGAAGGGCGATACCGCGGTCTCCTGCCGCTTCATCGGTTCGGGACAGGTCGCGGACGTTCCGACGGCAAGCTACTACGTCCGCTTCGCGTCCGGCGCGACCGCCTGCTACCACATCTGCCTGAAGGGCTGGCAGCCGTCCACCGCGCTGGTCATGACGAACAAGACCAGCTTTGCCTACAAGCTGGACGTCAACAAGCTGTACGAGGCGATGCTCAAGCACGTCTGCGCATGGCTGAAGGGCGAGCCGAACGATCTTGTGTCCGTTCCGGAGATGACCATGGCGGTCAAGATCATGCTGGCGGGCAAGAAATCCGAACTGTACGGCGGGACGGAGGAGTACCTCGTGAACCTTTGCGAGGACGATCCGTGCTTCGACGGCAATGTGTTTGAGAAAGAATATGAAGCGCAGCAACGTAAAACAAAGTAAGCAAACAAAAAACAAGACGAGAGGGCTTTTGCTGCTTCTCTGTCTGCTGCTCACCCTCTGCCTGCTTGCGGGCTGTACGGAAAAGCCGCAGGGAAGCCGGTCGGAAGCGGAGCTTCCTTCCGATACGGAAACGTCGGGAGCGTCTTCCGTTTCCGAGGTCTCCGGCGGGATCCCGATCCGGGAGGAGGAAGACTTCTTCACCGCGCACGGCGTGGCGGAATTGCCTTCTCCCTCGGCGCTGCCCGAGGCATGGAAGCAGACGGACACGCAGCATCTCTATCGGCTGCCGCTGTCGCTTCCGAAGATCAGCATGGACGGCGGGTACGGGTATGGCGCCGAAGCGGCGGGGGAGTATCTTCTGTTTTCCTGCTGGGAAAACGGGGAGAAGGGGTATCTGTATTCCCTGCAAAACGGGCAGGAGCTTTGCGTACATACCTTTGACGGCGAGTTTCTGCGCCGTTTGTATCCGGACGGAACCATTCTGACCGCCCGCGACGGGGAGGACGGCACCGTTACGGTGTACCGCTTGCTGACGGACGGGACGAGGGAAACGGTCATGAGCGTGCAGGCGGACGTATATTCCGCGGCGCTGTCCGATCAGGGCGACTACCTTGCTCTTTCCGAGGACGGGAAGGGAGTCCGGGTGTTCGATCTGCGCACCAAGCAGCAGGTCGGTTCCTTCCCGTTTGAAAAGCCCATCATCCTGACGGCGGTGGGGGACGGCTTTCTGGCGGATGATTCCAACGGGACGCTGACCTGCATCCGAACGGACGACGGAACGACGCAGCCGATCGACCTGCCTTCCGTGATGGTCGATACGTACGACGGACTGTACAGCTGCTATCAGGACGGGGGAGTGCTGCTCTGCGACGGGCGGCAGGACGGGCAGAATTGTTTTTTGCCGTTCGACAGCGACGTGGAATACCTGTATGCGCTGTCGTTCGGCTGGGCGGTCACCGGTGAGACGGGTACCATGCATTTTTACGATCTGCGAAACGGAAAGCGGGCGTTTTCCCTGACGTTGGCGGAGGAAGAGTGCAGCGCGTCCGCGGTCTTTCTGGAAAGCGGCAGGGTGCTGCTGTTCAGCTTTGAGGACGGGAAAAGCCGTCTGCTGCTGTACGACCTGCCCGCGGCGGTTTCAAACGGTTACGAAGGTCGGGACGCGAAGATGCTGTTCTGCACCCAAGAAGAGGTGTGGGAGCGTTTGGAGGAGATCGCTCTTGCCGTGGAGGAAGAGACCGGCGTGGAGCTGTTTTACGGCTCGGAGGGCAACGATTTCAACATCTATGCCTATGTGGGGGTCGCCGAGCTGAACCCCTATACGAACTATCGGGTGCTTTGCCGAACGCGGGAGATCCTTAAGAAATATCCCGAAGGCATGCTGCGCGAGGTGTACAGCGAAACGCACGAGGGGCTTCGCATCTATCTGTGCGGGACGCTTTACGGCGTCGGGGAAGGCGGGCTTGATACCGCGGGCGGCGTGACGACGACGGACGACGACGGGTACATTCTCATCGCGCTGGACTACTCGAATGCACTCGAACACGATCTGCCGCATGAGCTGTCCCACGCGTTTGACCGTCGAATCGAGTACGTTTCCGGACAGACGGGAACAGATTGGATGCAGATCTGGGAGCAGGCGACGAAGGTCGCGGAGCCGTATACCGAAACCTATACCGGGTATGAGTACAACATGGAATACACGTGGGCGGAGGAACGCGACAAGGAAAACGTCTGGTTCGTCGATTCCTATTCCAGAACCTTCCCGACCGAGGACCGCGCGCGGATCATGGAAAATCTCTGCGATCCGAACGGTGTGATCGACGATCTGCTGCAATGCCCGCATCTGAAGGAGAAGGCGGAGCTGTATTGCCGCATCCTGCGGGAATGCTTCCCGTCCTGCCGCTCGTCCGTCCCGTTCTGGGAGCTTCCGTTACAGTCATAAAGCCGAAGGTATTTCGGCAGAAATAAGGAGATACGGTTTATGAAGGATACCATTAAGATCCCGGATCACGGGAACACCAAGATCGTCGCGCACCGCGGGCTTTCCGGCATTGAGCGGGAAAATACCTGTTCCGCGTTCGTTGCGGCGGGAAATCGCAGCTATTTCGGAATCGAGACGGACGTGCGCAAGACGGTCGACGGACATTTCGTGCTTTGCCATGACGACGATACGGCGCGCAACGCGGTGGATAAGCTGGTCCCGGAGGTCTCGACGTTTCAGTCTCTGCGCCGTTTGCAGTACAAGGACTCGGACGAGACCTTTGACCGCGGCGACCTGATGATGCCGACGCTGTACGAGTACGTCAAGATCTGCAAGCGGTACGGCAAGGTCGGCGTTCTGGAGTTCAAGGGCTCGTATACGCCGGAGCAGGCGGGCGCGGTCCTGGACGTGATCAAGGGGCTGGAGTATGAAAACAACATCATTTTCATCTCGTTCTCGCTGGATAATCTTCTGAATCTGCGCAAGGTCTGGCCGGAAGCGAACGCACAATGGCTGACCTGCGACGCGAATCCCGAAACGATCGCAAAGCTGGTCGAGACCAGGATCGGCATCGACGCGTACTTCACCTGCCTGACCAAGGAAAACGTCAAGGAAATGCACGACAAGGGCATTGTGGTCAACTGCTGGACGGTCGACCGTCTGGAGGACGCGCAGAAGCTCATCGAAATGGGCGTGGATCAGATCACGTCGAACATTTTGGAGTAAACGCACACGCAACAAAAAGGACGCTTGCAAAAGCGCCCTTTTTTGTGTGACGATATGATTGGGGCTTTGCCCCAAACCCGATTTAAGGGGTGCTTTTTGAGGAAAAAGCGCCCCAAACCGGAATTTCTCTGAAATTCCGGTTATAAAATCCCCGAAAAACTTCAGCTTAATGATTTTTGATTTTTCACGATAAAGTTTTTGAGGATTTAAATTCGCGGGCTTTTCTTATTGAAGCCCCGCGAATTATAGGGACATTTTTACGAAAAAGTCCCTTGAATGGGGTATGGGGTGAAACCCCATAAACTTACTTCCCGTCCTTCTCCAAGAAAGCGCTCAGGCGGAACAGGGTGGGAAGGAGCATTCCGCCGAGGGAATTGCCGACGACGGTCAGAAGCAGGAACAGCGGCGCGCCGGAAGCGGTGAGCATCCGTGCCGAAGCGAAGTAAAACGCGTCCGCGACGCAATGCTCGAACCCGCAGAGGATGAACGCGGGAATGCAGAGAAAGACCGCGATCGACTTGTTCTGCTTTTTGAAGATGTCCACGCAAAGGTAGATGAGAATGCCGCAAAGGATCGCGTCGATCAGGACCGCCGTACAGGACTTGGCAAGCCTTGCTTCGCACAGCGCGACCACGTTCCCCATCGGCGACCGCAGATATCCGACGGCAAACGCGGCGAGGAAATTTCCGATCAGCGAAACGAATGTATGCACCGCGAATTTGCCGCCGTTTTCCGGCAGATAGCCGATCATGCCGGTGTAGAGATTCATTTTCAGAAAAAGAATGGAGATCAGACCGACCGAAAACAGCAGCGCACCGACGTAGCGGTTGTCGCCGCAGGAAAGATACACCATCCCCCCGATCCCGATCAGCAGACCGGCGGCGAGGGATCTCAAAAACGCAGAAAACGATTTCTTGAACGACGAAAGCGTTGTTTTATCGGAACGTTCCATGAAAAATGCCATCCTTTTTTGTCAAATCATAAAATAAGGATAGCATATTTCGCGTATTCTGTCAAGGGTCAGGCGTCGGCTTTTAGCGGGAAGCCCTGTTCTTCCAGCAAGGCGGCGAACGCGTCGGCGAAGAATGCTCCTGCCGTGCAGGCTTCCTCCACCGTGTTGCCGCAGGAGCCGACCTCCAGCAGGAGACAGCCGGGAAGCAGCGCCTGATTGAGCGCCGAATCACGGAGATTGATCGGGCGTGCCAGCGTCGGATACAGGCTGTTCAGCTTGTCCTGCAATTGCACCGCGACGGTCAGATTGCTTCTCCAGTTGGGATGCACCGCCCCCGCTTCGTCCGTTCCGACGACCAGCATGAGCTGTGCGCTGCGCGTTCCGTTAATCTCCGTCAGCGTTTTTCGGCAGACATCGTTTTGCGAGAAGATGGAATCGCGGTGTACGTCGATGATGTATTGGATGCTCGGATGCTCCTTCAAGGCTTCTCTTGCCGCCGCGCGCGAGCTTGCATAGGCGCCGTTGAAGTCCGCAAGGTCGTGCATCGCGGTGTCATGTAAAACGGGGATCCCTTTGTCCCGCAGGGCTTTTGCGATGGCTTCCCCGACGGAGACCACCGTTTCGGAAGCGTTTTCGGAGCGGAAATCCTCGTTCGGCAGGTAGTAGTCCGTTCCGTCGGGTAGATAGCTTTCGCTGCCGTGGGTATGCAGGATCAGAACCAAAGGCTCGTCCTGCCGCATGACCGTCGGGGTTTTGACCGGATAGACGCGGCGGAGGTAGTCTTGAGGATCGACCTTGTAGGAGGTCATGTTGTTGAGATACAGCGCGGCGTCCGCGGGATCGTCGTAACGGCAGAAGTTCTCGGCAAAAACGGAGAGCGCGTCCGGCGGTCTGTCGTTCGGCGTTTGGCTTTCCTCCGTCGGCGCGGAGGATTCCGGCACGCTATCGGATGGAACGGATTCCGTGAGCTTGTCCTCGCCGGACTGCGCCGACAGCGGAACCACCGTTCCCGGCGGGGTCTGCTCGGTCAGGTAGTAGGCAAGCTCCTGCGGAAGCGCCGAAGCGATGTACGGAACGGAAAGAAAGCTTGCACAAAGCAGAAAAACGCAAAGGCTGACGATCGCTCCCTTTTGCAGGGCGCGTTTTTGTTCCACGGAGAGTTTCATGACATACTTCCTCTTTCCTTGTGCCGGCATACGGTCGGTATACCGCTATGCGTTGCATAACGTTGCTTGTTTATAGTATATGCTTGCTTGTCCTTTGCATAGAACTGCCAGTTGAAATTTATGCAGTTTTGACAAAAATAAAAAATCTTTCTCGAATTCCTTGACAAACAAAACAGGCTGTGGTATACTGAGCATGCAAACAAGAAAAGTTTGAAACATAAATGTTTCAAACGATAAGTTTTTGGCTTAAACATCAAACAACGACGTTCATTTCGCTTCAGCGAAATCGCTTCAGCGAAACCGCCAAAAACTTACGTGTTATACGAAAGACCATGGTCATCATAAAAACAAGCAGTCAGGAATCCAACGATTGCGCGGAAGCGGAAAACGAGGCGAACAATCGTCTTCCGTAAAGCGCAGGGAAAGGCAAGGGTGATTTTATGAAAAGAACACGTTTTGAATCCGATGCCGAGGATACGCCGACGGCCTAGT
The DNA here is from genome assembly GCA_964414775.1 of uncultured Ruminococcus sp. Classification (GTDB taxonomy): domain Bacteria; phylum Bacillota; class Clostridia; order Oscillospirales; family CAG-382; genus Coliplasma. The sequence continues at coordinate 16,675 of CAYPYA010000209.1, forward strand.
TGCACCGGAGAGAAACCGGAAAAGGCGGACGGTGCGCAGCTAAGAGGTTGTCGCCGTGCCGTCAAAATGCAAAACGGAAAAGTTGAATCGTCAAAAATCGGTCGCGGGTCTCGGTCCGCGACCGTTTTATGCGTTTCCCGTTTGGGTTCACGATCATGCTTTGCAAAAGAAAGAAATGGTCATAAATATGGAAAATAAATTTCAAATGCCGCAGGCGGAAAATATCTTGCTTGCAAAGCGTCTCCTTGTGGACGCGATCTACAAGAGCGCCAATTTGGAAGGCATCGCCATTTCCTATGCCGATACGAACGATATTCTGAATCATGTCGACGTCGGAAATGTCGCGCCGAAAGATATTCATAAAATCTTTTGTTTACGGAACGCTTGGCATTATGTTCTGGACCATATCAACGATCCGATTGGTTTGGGATATATCGAGGAAATCCATGAACAGGTCGCACGCGCGGACGTTCCGTACTATATGCTTGGACGACTGCGCAGCGACGACGTTCTGATCTCCGGGACGAAATGGCGTCCGGAATTGCCGGATTCGGAACGTCTGCATGAGGAATTGCAGCGGATATTAGAGATCCCGTGTGTGACGGAACGGGCGTTGACGGCAATGCTTTGGTGCATGCGGGCGCAGCCGTTCATGGACGGCAACAAACGGGTCGCGTCTTTGCTGGGAAATAAGATTCTGATCGAGAACGGAAACGGTCTGTTCAGCGTGCCCGTGGAGCTGGACGGACAGTTCAAGGAGCGGCTGGTCGCGTTTTACGAAAGCGGCCGGACGGAAGATCTGAAACGGTGGATGTACGATCATTGCCTTGGACCTTTACGGGGATTTGAGTAAAAAAGTGAAAAAGAAAGCCCTAAAGGTTTGCACCTTTAGGGCTTTGGCTAAGGACTATAAAAAAGATATTTTCGGCGGTTTGCT
>CAYPYA010000210.1:0-2604 GCA_964414775.1 uncultured Ruminococcus sp.
GGCAGAAAAATTTCGGCTCGCTGGGCGGAACGGAGCTGGATTTCAGCCGTTTGGAGGATCGCAAGAAAGCGATCAAATGGATGGTGGACGAGCAGATCGCGCGGTACAACAGTACCCCGCATTCCAATCTGAACCTGACCGGCTTCTACTGGTTTGAAGAGAACCTGGTGCTGAACGACCCGGAAGAAAAGGAACTGATCCTGTACTATAACAACTACGTTCATTCCCTTGGCTACAAGAGCATCTGGATCCCGTATTTCAACGCGAGCGGCTGGAATCGGTGGAAGGAATACGGGTTTGACGTGGGCTGCCTGCAGCCGAACTACGTGTTCTACGATAAGTATAAAGAACAGCATGTCCCCAATGCGATCTCGCTCATGCGCCAGAACGGAATGTGCATGGAGATCGAAATGGACGGAAACGTGTTCGATTCCAAATACCTGAGGTACCTGACCTACCTGCGCGAGGGCGTGCGTTCGGGCGTTTCCGAGGCGATCAAGATGTACTACTGCAACGGTGCGCCGGGTACGCTGTACTATGCGTGCAACTCCAGTTCGGACAAATCGCGCAGGATCTACGATCTGACCTATCGCTATGCGCGCGGTCTGCTGACCGTCGAGGAGGTCGAGGAGGCGATGGGGATCGTCACTCAGCTTGTGCCGAAGGGCTATACCGCCGTTTCCGTCGGCAAGCCGTATACCGCGACAACGCCGTATACCGAAACGACCGCGGGATACGGGAAGATCGACGGAAAGGAGCTGACCGACGGCGTCATCGGAGGGGAGGTCCTGTCTACCGAATGGCATGCGTTTCATAAGTCGCTGACGGAGGTTGACGGAGGCTTCTCCGTTACGGTGGATCTGCAAGAGGTCACGCCCGATCTGTCTCTGTTTTCCCTGGTTTGCGGAAACGGCGTTGCATATTCGATCGGTCTGCCGTACTATGTGCAGTTTTCCGTTTCGGACGACAATGTCACCTACCGCCCGATCGGCGGCGTGATGACGCCGACTTCGGATAGCGGAGCCTGTCTGTATAAGCTGAAAACGGACGGCGTTTCCGCGCGGTACGTCCGCGCGACGTTCCAAAACAACAGCAGCTGCAATTTTGTGTTCTGTACCGAATTGATCGTCGGGCAGAGGCGTGTTCTGTACGGTGATGCGGACGAGAGCGGCGTGCTGACCGCATACGACGGAACGCTGCTGCTCCAATATCTTTCCGGAGGCAAAAAACAGGTATCCGATTGCGCGGATATGGATCGGGACGGCGAGATCGGCTCATACGATCTGGTTTTGCAGCTTCGGAAATTGGCGGAGCTTGATTGAGCATGAACGAAAAACCGCAAACGGCGGCGCTGTTTTCCCCCGTTCCGCCGGAGACGGTCGACGCGTTGCTGGATTGGTACAGGGTGTCCGCACGTCCGCTTCCGTGGCGGACCGACATCACGCCGTACCGCGTCTGGCTTTCCGAGATCATGCTGCAGCAGACGCGCGTGGAAGCGGTCAAGCCGTATTTTCAGCGGTTTATGCAAGCGTTTCCCGACATTCCCGCTCTTGCAAATGCGAAAGAAACGCATCTGCTGAAGCTTTGGGAGGGGCTGGGCTATTACAGCCGCGCACGCAATCTGCAAAAAGCGGCGAAGCTGTTGGTGGAGCGGTATGACGGAAAGCTGCCCGCCGATGTGAAGGAATTGCAAAAGCTGCCGGGGATCGGCAGCTATACGGCGGGCGCGATCGCGTCCATCGCGTTCGGCATTCCCGCTCCCGCCGTGGACGGAAACGTACTGCGCGTCCTTGCCCGTCTGACCGGGTGCGACGCGGACATCAGGCTTCCGCAGACCCGCAAGGCGGCGGAAGCGGCGGTTTCAAAGCTGTGCCCGGAAAAAGCGGCGGGGGAGTTCACGCAGGCGATGATCGAGATCGGCGCGCTGATCTGCGTTCCGAACGGGGACGCGAAGTGCTCCGTCTGTCCGCTGGCGAAATGGTGCGCGGCAAACAAAAACGGGAACGTCGAGCGTCTCCCCGTTCGTTCGGACAAGCCGCCCCGACGCGTGGAGGAGCGCACGGTACTGCTCTTGCAGGAGGGCGACCGTTTCCTGATCAGCCGCCGCCCGCCGAAGGGACTGCTGGCGGGGCTGTACGAACTGCCCAACCGCTTGGGAACGCTTACGGAACGGGACGCGCTCGCGTTTGCGCGGGAGAACGGATTTCAGCCGCTTCACACCGAGCGTCTGCCGCAGGCAACGCATTTGTTCACGCATATCGAGTGGCATATGAGCGGATGGCATATGACGGGCTGGTTTGAATCGACGCGGGGAAAGACGCTTGCGACCCGTCGGGAGCTGTCGGAGGTGTACGCGATCCCGTCGGCGTTTTCCGCTTATGTGAAGCATTTGAAAGAATAAAGTTAGGAACATTCATGTTTGGAACATTCATGTTCCTAACGATAAGTTTTTGGCTTGAACATCAAACAACGACGTTCATTTCTTGAAGCAATTTTGCTTCAAGAAACCGCCGAAAACTTACATGTTCCCTAAAGAAAGGAAAGGTCATAAAAGCGAATGAAATGGATGATCGCGTCCGATCTGCACGGGTCGGCGGTCTGCTG
>CAYPYA010000211.1:0-4284 GCA_964414775.1 uncultured Ruminococcus sp.
CTCCAGAAATGCCCTCGCCCAGCCCCATGTTGGCTTGTTAGCAGGCAGCGTGCGGCACACAAGGCGAAACCTGAGACAAGCGTGAGTTATAGAAGATGAAGGAAAAGGGAGGCCGAGGACGTCAACAGTGTACGGTAAGCCCCAGCTCTCCGATGGAGCAAAGCATCCCCTCGGAAACCACGCCGCGCAGTTTCCCCGTTTTGATGGTCTTGCCGTCCGGCAGCAGCGCACCGTTCAGACAGACCGGGACCAGATCGCCCTCGCTGACGTTCTGCGCTCCCGTCACGATCTGCAGCGGACGCTCCCCGCCGACATCAACCTGACAGATCACCATATGATCGGAATCCGGATGCGGCACAACGGAAAGCAGTCTGCCGACCACGATGCCGTGCAGCTTTTCACCCAATTCCTCATAGCCTTCCACCTTTGTGCCGCTCATGGTCATCGCTTCCGCGAATTCGCGCGGCGTACAGGACAGATCCACATAGTCTTTCAGCCAATTTAATGAAACGTTCATACAATCTCCATTCCGCCGCCTCAGCGGCAGCAAAAATCCTTTATGAATATCGGCGTGAAGGCAGTTCTCTCTCTGATCTCTTCGCCTGTCATACCCTTCGCGCCCTTTGTTTGATCGCGTCAGAACTGTTCTAAGAACCGCGCGTCGTTTTCAAACATCAATCGCAGATCGTCGATCCCGTACTGCGTCATGGCAACGCGCTCGATGCCCATACCGAACGCAAAGCCGGAATACACGTCGGGGTCGATCCCGCCGGCGCGCAGCACGTCGGGATGCACCATGCCCGCTCCGAGAATTTCGATCCAGCCCTCTCCCTTACACAGGCGGCAGCCCTTACCGCCGCAGACGAAGCAGGAAACGTCCACCTCCGCCGACGGCTCGGTGAACGGGAAGTTATGCGGACGGAAACGGATCCGCGTTGTTTCCCCGAACATTGCCTTGGCAAACGCGTCCAGCGTTCCCTTCAGATCCCCCATCGTGATGTTCCGATCGATCACAAGCCCCTCGCATTGATGGAACATCGGGGAGTGGGTCGCGTCCGCGACGTCGCTGCGGTAGACGCGTCCGGGCGAGATCATGCGGATCGGCGGAGTTTTCCCGATCATGGCGTGGATCTGCACCGGTGAGGTCTGCGTGCGCAAAAGCACCTTGTCCGAGAAATAGAACGTATCCGTCTCATCGCGCGACGGGTGGTCCGCCGGCGCGTTCAAAGCGTCAAAATTGTAATATGTACTCTCGACCTCCGTGCCCTCCGCGATCTCAAAGCCCATGCCCGTGAAAATCTCGATCATGCGGTTGCGCGTTTGGGTGATCGGATGCAGGGAGCCGACCTTTTTCTTCGCGGCGGGAAGCGTCACGTCGACGGCTTCCTCCTGCAATTTGCGTTCCAGACTCTGCGCCTTCAAAACGGCAAAGCGGGCTTCCAGCGCCTGCTCAAGCTGTTCGCGTACACGGTTCACCATCGCGCCGATCTGCGGCCGTTCCTCCGGCGGCACGCTGCCCATGCCGCGAAGCAATGCGGTCAGTTCGCCCTTCTTTCCGAGAAAACGAATGCGCACTTCCTCCAACGCCTGTTCGGCTTCCGCCTGCGCGATCGCGGTCAACGCCGTCGCCTGTATCTGTTCCAATTGTTCTTTCATGAAAGCATTCCATCCTTTCAACGGTATTTATTCCAGATAATCCTTCAATTTCTTGCTGCGGCTGGGATGACGCAGCTTCCGCAACGCCTTGGCTTCGATCTGGCGGATGCGTTCCCGCGTGATATCAAAGACCTTTCCGACCTCCTCCAAGGTACGGGGTCTGCCGTCCTCCAGTCCGAACCGCAGCTTCAAAACGCTTTCCTCACGCGGCGTCAGCGTATGCAGCACCTCCAGCAAATGCTCCCGCAGCATCGTATAGGACGCGGCGTCGGCAGGCGTCATGGCGTTATCATCCTTGACAAAGTCGCCCAAATGGCTGTCCTCTTCCTCGCCGATCGGCATTTCCAAAGACACCGGCTCCTGCGCGATCTTGATGATCTCGCGCACCTTTTCGACCGGCATGTTCAGCTCCGAAGCGATCTCCTCGTCCGACGGGTCCTTCCCGTTTTTCTGCAAAAGCTGTCTGGACGCGCGAAGAACGCGGTTGATGGTTTCGACCATATGCACGGGGATGCGGATGGTACGCGCCTGATCCGCGATCGCGCGGGTGATCGCCTGTCTGATCCACCATGTCGCGTAGGTCGAGAATTTATAGCCCTTGCCGTAATCGAACTTTTCGACCGCCTTCATCAAGCCGAGGTTGCCCTCCTGGATCAGGTCCAGAAACGGCATCCCGCGCTGTGCGTACCGCTTGGCGATGCTGACGACCAGACGCAGGTTGGCTTCCACCAGCTGCTGCTTGGCTATCACATCCCCCTGCGACATCCGCTCGGCAAGCGCCAATTCCTCCTCCGCGGACAGCAGCGGCACCTTTCCGATCTCCTTCAGGTACATTCTGACCGGGTCGTCGATGGAGACGCCCTCCTGGGACAGCAGCGTTTCCACGTCCTCGCCGCTCTCCTCGACCGGCTCCTCCTCGAACATTTCGTCCTCTTGCAGTTCAAAGTTGTTGTTCACAACGCTGTTTGCGATCTCCACGCCCAATCCGTCGAGCTGCTCGCAGATGCGCGCCAGCGTCTCCGCCGAAGCATCCTCCGACGCGTCAAAGTGCAAAAGCACCGCCATCGGCGTGATCGTGCCTTTTTCCTTCACTTCCTGAAGCTGTTCTTGCGTAAAAAAAGCATCTTCCATGTGTATAACATCCTTTCTGTGACAGAACCGTCAGGTCTCGCCGTTTTTGCGCAGATGCGCCAGATACGCGTTCAGCGCGTCCGCGGGATTCTGTTCGATTTTTTCTTCGTATTCTCTGCGGATGCGCGATTCACGCAGGGTGCGGATATGGGAAAGCAGTTCCTCTTGCGCATTGCCGCCGAGCGTTGCGCGGGCGGCCCGGTAGCCCTCCGCAGTCCCGACCTCGCGCGGGGTCAGCGCACCGTCCGCCGTCAGCTCCGGTTCCTCTCCGGCAAGAAGATCCTTTCGGAACAATTCCCAGAGCTTTCGGTTGAACGCGGTCGCGAAATCCTCGGGCTGCAGTTCCTCCGCCTGCTTTCCGAGCTCCGGATGCAGCAGCAGGATCCCGAGAACGGCTTCCTCGTGGGACGCTTCCGAGGAATAACGCAGCTTGTCCCGATTGACCGTGTCTCCGTATCCCGCCGCATTCTGCAGGATACGTCCCTTTTCCTGCTTGCCGATACGGGCTTCCTCTTTTTTGCGGCGGCGTTCCGCCTCATCCCGCATCGCCGCGGCGGAAATGCCCAGCCGTTCGGCGGCACGGGACGCGTACACCTCGCGTTCCATACGGGACGGAAGCGTGGCGATGTACGCCGTCAATTCCTCCCCGCAGCGCAGCTTGTCGTCCGGATCGGTAATGGTATAGCGGGACAGGATCTCTCCGATCCGATAGTCCACCTGTCCCTCCGACCCGCCGAGCTTCTCACGAAACGCGGCGGCGCCGTGGTTCTTGATGAATTCATCCGGATCCTTGGAATCCCCCTGCCCGAGACTGATGATCTTGGTGTCCACGCCGACCTGCCCGAGCAGCTCGATGCCGCGCATGGTGGCTTTTCTTCCCGCCTTATCGATATCGTAAGCAAGGTAGACAAGCTTTGTAAACCGCGCGATCATGCGGGCATGCTCCCCCGTGATCGCCGTTCCGAGCGTCGCGACCGCGTTGCCGAAGCCCGCCTGCTGCATCGCGATGCAGTCCGGCGCACCCTCGCACAGGATCAGTCCGTTCGCAGCGTCGTTTTTGGCAAAGTTCATGCCGAACAGCACGCGGCTTTTTTTGAACACCGGCGTATCCGACGTATTGACGTACTTGCGCTCGTCCTGCTCGTTGAGCCGCCTGCCCGAAAACGCGACCACTTCCCCGTTCAGATCGAAAATGGGGACCATCAGACGGTTGCGGAACAGGTCGTAAAGCGTTCCGTTCTTTCCGGTACGACCCAGAAACGCGGTGGAAATTTCAAGCTCCGAAAACCCCTCTTTTTGCAATTGGGTGCAAAGCGCATTCCAGCTGTCCGGCGCATAGCCGATGCCGAACCGCTTGACCGTGGTTTCGGAAAACTGCCGTTTTTGCAAATACGCGCGCGCGTTTGCGCCCGAAGGCGACAGCAGAGCCGCGTAGAAAAAGCGCGCCGCCTGCTTATTGATCGCATACAGGCGTTCCTTTTTGACGGTCGGAGCGGC
>CAYPYA010000212.1:0-4583 GCA_964414775.1 uncultured Ruminococcus sp.
CAGGATACGAAATACCGTGTTCAGGTCGATGTGAATTGGGACGACAGGGACAACAGGGCGGTGCACTTCGTGTTTCACAGCCTGATCAACTATGACGTTACAAAATGCTACGAATGTGGGAAAAACGGAAATTTCGAGCACACAAGCACGGATCAAAAAAAGGTTTCTGAAATATTGTATCGTGATCTGACGCGTTATTTGGAATGCGATACCCTTGCAATACCGGATCTATTTGCCGAATTGAATGAAGAATCGATCCGTATCCTGCTGAATTGCAAGGGCGTGACCGTCACATTGATCGATGAGCTTCCCGAACATCTTCTGCCGTACAATGAACCGGCTGTTTCTTAAGATGAGCATAGCTCGCTGATTTATGGCGGGATCATGATCGCGGCGTGTGGCAATGAACGATTGACAATTGACAACAAGGGCGATCCGTAAGGGTCGTCCTTTTGCTGTCGATTGATGGAAAAAACGAAAACGGCGATTTTCAAACCTTTTTCGCAAAAAACTATTGACAAACCGAAAAAAGGCTGTTATACTGATTGTACCTCTATGTGCGGGGTCTTTTTGTTGTGGACGGTGCGGGAGAATTCGATTTCCGCTTCCGCGCATCCGACATACAACATCCGAGACGGAAGCAAACGGCTTTTTCGCACGGACGAGGGAGGTAACAATTTATTTGGAGGTGCCGTTCAAAAAATGAGAGTGAAAATCACATTGGTTTGCTCAGAATGCAAGCAAAGGAACTATGACACGGTCAAAAACAAAAAGAATGACCCTGACAGACTCGAAATGAAAAAGTATTGCAGATTCTGCCGCAAGCACACGCTTCACAAAGAAAGCAAATAAGGGGGAGCTGTCATGTCTAAAAACAGACTCACATCCCTGTTCCCCGTTCGCTTTGCGACATGGCTGTTGGTGCTTTTGCTGTTGGTCTGCGTTTCCGCTCTTCCCGCGCTGGCTGATGAAAGCAGCGACGCGGTAAGCACCGAAGCGACGGAAAGCGTATCAGCCGAAGTGTCGGCGGAAGCGTCGACCGAAGCGTCGACCGATGCGTCCGCAGCGGAATCGGAGGAATCCGAGACGTCCGAGACGGAAGCGTCCGAAGCATCGAAGGCAGCGTCCGAAACGGCTTCCGAAGCCGGCTCGACCGCGGTCGCCGTCTCCGACACGTCCGCACCGGGCGAAGAGGAAAGCGGATCCAACATTCCGTGGAAGCTCATCATCACCGTCGCGGTGATCGTGATCCTTGTCGCCGTTCTGTTCATCCTTGCCAAAACGAACAGCAAGCTCGGTCAGAAGATCGCGAAGTTCTTCAAGGACTACAAGAGTGAATTGGCAAAGGTCTCCTGGATGCCGCGCAACGAATTGGTCAGAAGCACCCTGGTGGTGCTGGTCGTCCTGCTCGTCGCCGCCGTCGCCATCGGACTTTTGGACTTTGCGTTCTCGTCGTTGGTCAAACTGCTGTCGTCCATCGGTTGAAAGGGCTGGTAACACATGAGTTTACCGCAGGAAAGCAAGCCGCTTTGGTATATTGTCCATACCTACACGGGATATGAAAACAAGGTCATGCAAAGCCTGGAAAAGATCATTGAAAATCGGGGAATCGCAGATCTGATCCAGTCGGTAAAGATCCCGACGGAGATCGTCACGGAGCTGACCGACAAGGGCGAAAAGGAAATCGAACGCAAGCTGTTCCCCAGCTACGTCTTTGTCAAAATGGTTATGAACGACGAGATGTGGCACATCATCCGCAACACGACCGGCGTTACCGGCTTTGTCGGCCCCGGCTCGCGCCCCGTTCCGCTTTCGGAAGCAGAGGTCGAGCGGTTGGGCGTGGAGCCGCGCGTCATTGAAGTCCGCTACGCGGTGGGCGACAATGTGCGCATCTGCGCAGGTCCCCTGTCCGGCTTCATCGGGCTGGTGGATGAAATTTCTTCTGACAAAAAGACGGTGAAGGTCACCGCTTCGATGTTCGGCCGCGAGACGCGCGTGGAGTTAGGCTCCATGGAGGTCAAGCCGCTGGACGACGAAAACCAGTAAAAACCGTTTCGACGCGGTTGCCGCGCGTCCAAACGACGGAATCGGACAAGTCCGGTTCCTGTGGGAGGGGACATTGTTCCCGCAACAACTTAATTTACCACATTCGGAGGTGTATTTCTCATGGCAAAGAAAATCGCAGGTTATATCAAGCTTCAGATCCCGGCAGGCAAGGCTACTCCTCAGCCGCCGATCGGTCCGGCACTCGGTCAGTACGGTGTCGCGATCCCGATGTTCACGAAAGAATTCAACGAGCGTACCAAGAACGATATCGGAATGATCATTCCGGTCGTCATCACGGTTTACGCCGACCGTTCTTTCACCTTCATCACCAAAACCCCGCCCGCTGCCGTTCTGATCAAAAAAGCGGCAGGCATCGAGAGCGGTTCCGGCGTTCCGCAGTCCAACAAGGTCGGTCAGATCACCAAGGAACAGGTCCGCAAGATCGCTGAAACCAAAATGCCCGACCTCAACGCGGCTTCCATCGAAACCGCGATGAGCATGATTGCCGGCACGGCACGCAGTATGGGCGTCGTGGTCGTAGACTAAGGAGGGTTTTGAAGATGAAAAGAGGCAAGAATTATACCGCCGCTGCAAGCGCGGTTGACAGAGCGAAGCTGTATGACAGCACCGAAGCGCTCGGCTTGGTGTGTGAAATTTCCAAGGCAAAGTTTGACGAGACGGTAGAATTGCACGTTCGTCTCGGCGTTGACTCCCGTCACGCGGATCAGCAGGTTCGCGGCGCGGTCGTGCTTCCCAACGGAACGGGCAAAACCGTCCGCACGCTGGTGTTTGCAAAGGGCGACCGTGCGAAAGCCGCACAGGACGCGGGCGCGGACTACGTCGGCGCAGAGGATCTGGTGCAGAAGATCACATCGGAGAACTGGTTTGACTTTGACGTCGTCATCGCAACGCCGGATATGATGGGTGTGATCGGTCGTTTGGGTAAGGTGCTCGGCCCGAAAGGCATGATGCCGTCCCCGAAGGCAGGCACGGTCACGATGGACGTTGCCAAAGCGGTCACCGAGGCGAAAGCCGGTAAGATCGAGTACCGTCTGGACAAGACCAACATCATCCATTGCCCGATCGGAAAGGTCAGCTTCGGCAAGGATAAGCTCTGTGAGAACTTCGACGCGATCATGGGCGCGATCGTCAAGGCGCGTCCGGCTACCCTGAAGGGACAGTATATCAAGTCCTGCGCCGTCACGTCTACCATGGGCCCCGGCATCAAGGTCAGCACCGCGAAGCTTGCAAACTAAGGGCAAAAAACAAAAAAATATCGAAAACCCTCTTGACAAGACAGCAGATCTGTGCTATTCTTATTAACGGTTTTCATCCATCCGCAGAAAGCTGGTACTGCAAGCGCAGTTGAAAAAACGGGATTACTTCCCCGTTTGCCCGCCGAGGAGAGGACAAAGGACAAAATACAACATTTGTCAGTTTGATCTGTTCCCTCGTTTTCTGCGAGGGAACAGTTTTTTATCATCATACGGAGGTGAACATTTTGGCAAACGCTAAGATCATCGAGCAGAAACAGCAGATCGTTGCGGAGCTGGTCGAGAAGATGAAGCAGGCGAACAGCGGCGTTCTTGTAGATTACAAGGGCATCACCGTCGAGGACGATACCAAGCTGCGTGCCGAGCTGCGCAAGGCGAACGTACATTATGCAGTCGTGAAAAACGGTCTGTGTGCGCGTGCCTGCGACGAAATGGGCTACGGCGAGCTGAAGAGCGTTCTGGAAGGCAACACCGCGCTTGCGCTCGGAGAAGATCAGGTCGCACCGGCAAAGATCCTGAACGACTACGCGAAGAATCACGAGAACTTCATCATCAAAGCGGGCTTTGTTGACGGGAAGCTGCTTTCCGCCGAGGAAGTCAAGCAGGTGGCGGAGATCCCGTCCAAGGAAGTTCTGATCGGACGCATTCTCGGTTCCCTGCAGTCCCCGCTGTACGGATTCACGTATGCGATCCAGGCGATCATCGACAAGGCGAGCGAAGGCGGCGACGCACCTGCTGCCGCAGAGCCTGCCCAGGAAGCCGCCGGCGAATAAACGCATCGGCGCAAAGCATAACCATTCAAAAAAACAATTCATCATATTGGAGGAATAACGAAAATGGAAAAAATCCAACAGATTCTTGATCTTATCGATACCTTGACGATTCTCGAACTTTCCGATCTTGTGAAAGCGCTCGAAGAGAAGTACGGCGTTTCCGCCGCTCCCGTCGCGGTTGCCGCCGCTCCCGGTGCTGCCGCTCCCGGCGCTGCCGCTGCTGAGGAAAAGACGGAATTCGATGTTGAGCTGACTGCGTTCGCAGATGACAAGAAGCTCAAGGTCATCAAGGAAGTCAAGGAGATCGCGGGCCTGTCCCTCGGCGAAGCGAAGGATCTGGTTACCAGCTGCCCGAAGAACGTCAAGACCGGCGTCAGCAAGGAAGAAGCGGAAGCCATCAAGAAGCAGCTTGAGGAAGTCGGAGCTACCGTTACCATTAAGTAAGCTTCCGGACTTTACAGGTTCAAAAAGTGACATGATCCCGTCGAAA
>CAYPYA010000213.1:0-6936 GCA_964414775.1 uncultured Ruminococcus sp.
CCAAACGGACGCACAGCTCCTGCAGCTTCTTCATCGTCTGCCACCAGTAGTCGTGGTTGCCGCGCAGAATGATCTTTTTGCCCGGCAAGGACTCCAGATAGCGGAAATCCTCCTCCGTTTCGGAAATCCGCATTCCCCACGAAACATCCCCCGCAATCACGACCGTGTCCGTTTCGGCAACCGTTTCCAACCAGTTTTGCCGCAGCTTCTGCATATGATTTTCCCAGGTTGAACCGAAAATATCCATCGGCTTTTCCGCGGAATGCGACAGATGCAGGTCGGCGATCGCAAAAACAGACATAAAAAACGCTCCTTTCGGGAATACTGAGATCGCCCTAAGCAGATCAGCGGCTTATAACGGGTTATAACAGAAAGGACGGTCTTGACACATGAATCATACGGACAACTTCGGCAAAGAAGAAAAACGCGTTCCCGATCACATTCGCGGCATCACCTGCAGCGTGCGAAACTGCGTGCACAACGACGGGCAATGCTACTGCACCGCCGAACGCATCAGCGTCGGTCCCTGCACCGCCTGCTCCTGCGGAGACACGGTGTGCGCGACGTTTGAAAACAAGCACGGCGACTGACCGATCGCCCTCATAAGGGAAGTTTTGGGAGACTCACAGCGCCGTTTTTGAGCCTTCCCTCTCACAATCCGAATGTCACCAAGCCGATCAAATCCGTACGGAAAAATCGGCTTGGTGAACTTTTTTGCATGAACGATTGATTTTTCTCCGAAAAAACGCAAAACGTCTTTTTTTATTTTCCCGAAGCAAAGGCGCTGCCGAACGAAAGGACCGTATCCGCCATGTCGGCGGGATCGACCACACGCGTGAACCGATCCGTCTGCTTTTCCAACGCCGCCAACCGCTCCGGAACGGGAACGCCGCTTTTTTCGTGCAGCGCGCGGATCGCGTCAAACCCGTCCTCCGGAACCGTTTCTCCCAGCGATTCCAGTACCGCGGGGGAGAACTTGTACGGGGACGCGGTGGAAGCGACCAGCATCGGGCGTTCGATGTTTGCGTGGTTCCGATACTGTGCGACAGCGGACAGCGCGACCGCCGTATGCGTGTCGCAAAGGTACTGCGTTTGCTCAAACAACCTGCGCACCGTCTGCTTGGTCAGGGCTTCATCGCAGAAATACGCCTCAAATTCCTCTTGGATCGCGGCAAGGACCTCCGGCGAAACGCGGTAATATCCGCTTTCCTGCAGCTGCGCCATATACCGACGGCAGGCGTCGGGACCTGCGACCAGCCAGAGCAGACGCTCCAAATTGCTGGAAATCAGAATGTCCATGGACGGGGAGACCGTTTGATAGAATTTACGCCGCCTGTCATACATCCCCGTATTGATGAAGTCGGTCAGAACGTTGTTCTGATTGGACGCGCACAGCATTTTCCCGATCGGAAGCCCCATGCGCTTGGCAAGACAGCAGGCAAAGATGTTTCCGAAATTTCCGGTCGGAACGGCGACGTCGATCGGCTCTCCCTGCTCGATCCGCTTCTGATTCACCAGATCGCAATACGCGGATACGTAGTATACGATCTGCGGGACCAAACGCCCCCAGTTGATGGAATTGGCGGAGGACAGGAACAGCCCCTGCCGATCCAGCTGTTCGCGCATCCGTTCATCGGAGAAAATGGCCTTGACGCCGTTCTGCGCGTCGTCAAAATTGCCGCGGATGGCGGTGACGTTGACGTTGCTTCCGCTCTGCGTCGCCATTTGCTTCTTCTGGATCCGGCTGACCCCGTCGGACGGGTAGAACACCTGTATGCAGACGCGCGGAACGTCCGCGTAGCCCTCCAAAGCCGCCTTGCCCGTGTCTCCCGACGTTGCGACCAGGATCAGCGCGTCCCGCTTCTCCCCCGTCTTTTCCAGCGCCATGGAGAGCAGCTTCGGCATGATCTGCAGCGCCATGTCCTTGAAAGCGCTGGTCGGTCCGTGCCAAAGCTCCAGAATATCGACCTTGCCGACGCGGCGCACCGGCGCGATCTCCTGTGCAGGAAACTGCGGCTCGCCGTATGCCGCTTTTGCCGCGCTTTGCAGTTCTTCTGCGGTGTAGTCGGTCAGAAACAAGCCCAGTATTTCCGAAGCGCGCTCCGGATAGGACAGTTCCGAAAGACGGCGCAGGTCCTCGGCGGACAGTCGCGGGATCTCGGTCGGGACAAACAGACCGCCGTCGGGCGCAAGCCCCATCTGGATGACCTCGGCGGAGGTGTATTCTTTCGCATCATTCTGTGCGCGCGTGCTGACGTATTTCATAACCCATATCCTCGATTCGGTTGATTCGTTGCAATGTTCCGTCCGTGTGCAGATAGACCTCGATGCCGTCGATGCGGCAATACCGTATCCGCCGCTTCAGCCAGACAAGCCCTGCGTACTGCACCGGGATCGAGCCGGACGAAGCGAATTGACGGAGAAAGGCATGCGCGGCGCGTTCGATGCACCGCAGTTTTTGCTCACCTATGGCTTCCGCGGGCGTTCCCCAACGGTCGCCCGTGCGCGTTTTGACCTCGAAAAACAACAGCCCGCCGCGTCGGTAGCCGATCAGATCGATCTCCCCGCCGTGCACGTTGTAGTTTCTCGCCAGCAGACGCACCCCCTGCTTTTTCAGGTACTCCGACGCAAGCTGTTCGCCCTGTCTGCCGACCCATGCCCCTTTGGCACGACCTGCTTTTTTCATGACGGCCGATCCGTTCCGAGCAGCTTTTTGAGAAAGCTCGCCCGATGCGCAGGGCATGCGCCGTATTGCAGGATCGCCTCACGGTGCGCTTTGGTTCCGTACCCCTTGTGCTGTAGGAAGCCGTACTGCGGGTATGCCTTGTCCAGCTCCTCACAGTAGCGGTCACGCGCGACCTTGGCAAGAACGGACGCGGCGGCAATGGACGGACACTTCGCGTCCCCGCCGATCACCGCGCGGGCGGGCAGGGCAAATCCGCGTGAAATGTTGCCGTCGATGAGCAGCTTGTCCGGCTTCACCGCCAGCGCGTCCACCGCGCGGCGCATGGCAAGCAGAGACGCCTCCAGAATATTCAGCTCCTCGATCTCCTCCACCTCGGCGCGGGCGATCGCAAACGCCGTCGCACACCTACGGATCTCGTCATACAGCCTGTCCCGCTTGGCAGGCGACAGTTTTTTGGAATCGTTCAGCCCGTCCGGGCATACGTTCTCCGGCAGGATCACCGCCGCGGCATATACAGGCCCCGCCAGCGGTCCTCTCCCCGCTTCGTCACAGCCGCAAAGCAGCTGCGACGGGAAGTCCCGCAATCCGTTTTCTACGGTAAAATCCAATGCGTTCACAGTTCACAGCCTACCTTGTTGTGCGATATTACCCTAATCCAGCGTGATCTCCCCGATCTTTCCCGCGCGGAACTCGTCCAGCAGCACCGCCGCGGCGCGTTCCTCGTCCACCTCGCCGCCCGAACGCAGGAATCCGCGCTTGCGTGCGATGATCTGCAGCAGCTCGTAATCGCTGTCTTTTTGCGTCCATTGTGCCCGATAGCGCGCCTGCAAAAGCTCGGGATATTGCTCCCGCAGCATTCCAAGCAGGGCGCAGGCAAGGGACGTCGTATCCAAAATCTCATCTCGGATCGCACCGAGAACGGCCAGCTTCACGGCGACCGTCTGATCCTCAAATTTATGCCAGAGCAGACCGGGCGTGTCCAACAGCTCCACCCCCATGGCGGGAACGTTGATCCATTGGTTCTGCCTCGTCACGCCGGGGCGATCCTCGGCTTTGGCTTTTTTCGTGCCGGAAAAGGTATTGATGAACGTGGATTTCCCGACGTTGGTGATGCCGACGACCATGGCGCGGATCGGTTTTTTCATCCCTCTCGCGGCGTCATGTGCCAGCTTGTCCGCCATCAGCTCACGGATCGCGGGGGCAACGTTTTTGACCCCCATGCCCGTCTTGCAGTCGATCGGGACCACCATACGGTCCTTTCCCTTCCATTGATTGACAAAACGGCTGACGGCGCGTTTGTCCGCCAAAGCGCATTTGGTCAGCAGAGTCAGGCTCGGCTTGGATGCGAACAGCTCCGTAAACGACGGGTTGCGGCTGGAAAGCGGCGCGCGCGCGTCCAACAGCTCGATCACCATATCCACGAGCGGCAGGCTCTCCTGTATTTTGCGCTTCGCGCGGGTCATATGACCGGGATACCAGTTGATGTGGGTCTCCCCACGCAGCTGCCCGTTGTCCACCCTCACCACTTCCTTTTGCCTTCGCGGTCTTTCTCCCCGTCAGTCAACGGTTCCGAATTCCGAAAACGGGAACAACCGCAAAATGACCTTGCCCAAAATGTGCGAACGGTCCTGCTCCTCGATTCCTTCAAATCGGCTGTCACGGGAATTGTTGCGGTTATCCCCCATGACGAACACCTTGTTCTTTCCGACCGTGAAGCTGCAAACGCCGTTCTCATCCACCCCGTACAGGGCGTTCATATCCGCTTGGTTCATGGAAACGTCCGGTTCATAGTTGATATAGGTCTCGTCCAGCTTCACCCCGTCCACCTCGACCTCCCAGGTACGGAAATCGATGCGGACCTTCTGACCGCCGGTCGCGATGACGCGCTTGATCAGCGGCTTTTCGCCGCTGTCGGTCTTGATCACCACGATATCACCCGTTTTCGGCGTATACAGGAAATCGGAAATGATCAGCTGGTCCATGTGGTCCAGTCCCAATTCCTCATGCAGCTCCGGATCGCCGTGCAGCGTCGGATACATGGAATCTCCGTCCACCGCGACATATCGGCACAAAAACAGGAACACCACGATCAGAACGGACAGCGCCACGCTGAACGTTTCCACATAGTCAAACAAACTGCGCACCCGACGGAAATTCCGTTCTTCGCGCGTCGGCTCCTCGGGATCGGGTTCTTCGGGATCGGGCTCTTCGAACACGATGACCTCCGACTCCGTCTCCTGCGCGGACGTATCGCCGTTTGAACCGTCCGGTTTCGCTTCCGACAGGTCGGGATCCTCCCGATCCGGGATCAGGTTCTCCTCTTGCATCTCGCTACGCATGCTGCTTATGACCAGTCCTTTCTTACATGGACACAGGGGTTTCCCCCAAGCCGATCAGGGTTTCAAAAAGCAAAGAAGCACCTCGTAGAGAGGCGCTTCTGCTTCAAAAGTCAGATCTTTTCCTTTACCTTTGCGCTCTTGCCCACTCTGTCGCGCAGATAGTAGAGCTTGGCTCTGCGAACCTTACCGACTCTGATGACCTCGACCTTCTGCACGTTGGGGGAATGCAGCGGGAACGTTTTCTCCGTTCCGACGCCGAACGAAAGCCGTCTGACCGTGAACGTTTCGGAAATTCCGCCGTTCTTTCTGGCGATGACCGTTCCCTCGAAGATCTGGGTCCTTTCGCGCGTTCCCTCAACGATACGCTGATACACCTTCACGGTGTCGCCGACGTTGAACTGAGGAACGTCCTGCTTCAATTGCTGTTTTGCAAATGCTTCCAATGCTGTCATGTTTGCTCTTTCTCCTATTCTTTGATAGTCATTCGGCAACGTTCATGCAGAGCTTGCAGAGGACCGTCCCACAAATCGACGTGCTATTATATCACGTTTTTACAAGGATTGCAAGAGGTTTTTTGCATTTTATTTCGTTTTTTGCTCCAACTTTTTCAGCGCGGGGTACAAAAGCCCCATGACAAGCAAGGAGATCAGCAGGTTCGGGAGCATATACGCGCCGTTGTACAGAACGGAATACAGCACCGCCTCGTCCGCTCCGAACACATGACCGAACAGTTCGAGCTCGTCACCGAGCGCGATCCGCCAAACGGTCACGCCCGCGATAAAATGGATCGCAAAGCGTGCAAGGTTGCCGACCAGCGCGCCCAGCTCCAGCCCGAGCAGTCCCTTTTTCCGAAACAGCCCCGAAAGTCCCAGCGCACCGTAGGCAAGCACATAGTCCAGCAGAACGGAGAGCAGTCCGAAACCGATCCCCCCGCTGATCAGGCAGTCCACCATCCCGAACACCAGTCCCGCGCCCAGTCCCCAGAACAGCCCGTGACGGTATCCGATCAGCAGCAGCGGGACGGCGCAAAGGCTGACCGAGCCGCCGTTTGCCCAGAACCACGGAATGGACAGAAACGACAGCGCGACCGCCAGCGCCACCATGATGCCGCATTCACAGAGCGCATACAGATTTTGTTTGGTTTTCATAGATCAGAAAACCTCCTTTGAAGAAGATACAAAAAATCCGCGTGAAAACACCACACGGATCGAAACGAAAAGACAAAACTCTTATGCTCCCTACGTTGGTATTATCCAAATCAGGTAAAAGGGTTCGGCGTATCCGCCATCTCAGCCGTACATCTTGCCAAGCATTCGTACAGCACCCCTGAAGCGTTTTTGCAACGCGTATTTATTTGTTCCTTATTCTTATAGCACATTCCGCGCTTTTTGTCAAGGCTTATCCTCCAAAATCAGCAAAACGTCTCCTTTGGAAACGGTGATCTCCGCTTCCTTTCCGCAAAACTCGTTGCTGACCCCCAGCGGATAGGACGGTGTGAGCGTCTCGTCGGTCAGCTCGTACAGCGTGTTCCTTTCGCTCACGAGCGCGTTCCCGCCGACGGCGAACAGAGAGAAAAAGCCGCTCTGCGTTTTCGGAAAGCGGACCGTCCGCTCGCGCAGCAGCGTCACCGAACAGCCGTTGCCGTACAGCGTACCCGTAACGCCCCAATCGGCAAGCTGCCGCAGCAATTGCAGATTTGCGACGGTATGGCTGATGCGTTTTCCGCCCAGACAGCCGTACAGTCGGAATTCCGTAAAGCCGCGTTTCATTCCCTCCCGACAGGCAAGCAGCAGATCCGTTTCGTCCTTGTGCGTCGGATGCACGACGGTGGGGATCCCATCGGGAACTTTTTCCAGCGAATCCAGATCCCCCAACAGCAGATCGACGCGGATGCCGTTTGCCTTCAATGCC
>CAYPYA010000214.1:0-2588 GCA_964414775.1 uncultured Ruminococcus sp.
GATCAGCAAGGAGCAGGCGCTTCCGCTGATTCTGCGAACGGTGATCGGCTCCGCGAAAATGGTGGAGAGATCGGACGTTCCGATCGAAGAGCAGATCCGACGGGTCTGTTCCCCCGGCGGAACGACGCTTGCTTCGATGGAAGTGCTCCAAAACGCTGATTTCGTCGGGATCGTCAAGCGCGCCATGCAGGCGTGTACGGACCGAGCGAACGAACTTTCCGATTCGCTGAACGCATAAGAGACATGGACATGTGCATATGGTAGTCGTGAGGTGATGACCATGTATGCACAGCATACGACCGAGAGCCGTGCGCTCGTTCCGTATCAAGCGCCGAAGACCGGCTTGTCCGTAAGGCTTCGCGAAGCGATCTCCCGTTTGTTCACGGGGCTGGACAAGCTGTTTTTGCAAAGAAAGCGGATGTATCTTGCCGGCATTCTTATCCTGTCGTTCGGGATGCTGACGGGAAGCTATTTCGGCGCTTCTGCCGACGTCTTTGTCAAACCGATGCTTCTTTTACAGGCTTCGGAGATCCTTCTTCCGAGTATGCTTTTGACGGGAGTTACGGTATTCGGGATCGTGTGCATCCCGCTTTGCTTGCTTTGCGTTTCGTTTCTTTGCGGCTGCGCTGCGGATGCCGCTTTGTTTTCCTCCGCACAGGGGATCCTTTGCTTTGGGATACTTTCCCTGTTTCTTTTGTCCTTTTTGCTGTTTTCCGTAGAGGCGTTTCTTTCCGCGTGCCGTTCCGTACACGGCTGGAAATCATTATTCGCCTGCCGTTCCTTTGCCGCCTTTCTATGTCTGTTTTTGATCACGTTTCTCTTGGAAAAGGGAACGGTTATGTTTTTTCAAACGTTTTTTGTAATGTGAGGGTTCACCGATGCAAGTCGTATCCGGAGAGTTGACTTCACAATTGAATAGATATCTGGATTATCTTGCGAGAACCAAGCATTCTTCCGCAAACACCTTGCAGGCGTATCGCCGAGATCTGGAAAAGTTTTACGGATTTGCCGATGTGCGCGGAGTGCATTCTTTTGCCCGTTTGACGGTTGAGGATGTGGAAGAGTACAAGCTGTATCTGGTTTCCGCTGGACTTTCCGCATCTTCGGTGAGCCGTTCGCTTTCCGCACTGCGCGGTCTGTTTCAGTATTTGATCGCCGCGGGGCTTGCCGAAAACAATCCGGCGCGCTGTGTACATAACGACAAAGCCGAGAAAAAGGAGCTGAACATTCTCAGCTCCAAGGAAGTAGAGTGTCTGCTACGCCAGCCGGATACAACAGACATCAAGGGGATACGCGATAAGGCGATGCTGGAATTGCTGTACGCGACCGGCATCAGGGTGTCCGAGTTGATCCGATTGAATGTGACGGACGTCAATGTTGCGCTGTCGTTTGTGCGCTGCGGCGGGGAGGAAACGGAACGGTTCATCCCGCTTTATCCCGTCGCCATGCAAGCGATAAAGAATTATCTGGAGCATTCCCGAAAACTGCTTGCGGCAGGAAAAGCGGATAACGCACTCTTTCTGAACGTTTCGGGAGAGCGTATGACCCGTCAGGGGTTCTGGAAAATTTTGAAGGCATATGTGCAGGCCGCCGGTATCACCAAGGATATTACACCCTATACGTTACGGCATTCCTTTGCCGCGCATCTGTTGGAAAACGGTGCGGATATTCATGACATTCAGGAAATTTTAGGGCATCGCGACCCGGCGTCAACACAGCGCTACGCGCAGTATCTGAAAGAGAAGATCAACACGGGCTATATCAAATTTCATCCGAGAGCGTAAAAAACGGGACGTTTTTCAAATCGAGGAAAGGCATTATTCATGGGAAAAATTTTCAATTTCTTTTCCGGCTCTGAAAACCGGCATGACAAGGGCGTGACCAAGAAACAGGTACAGCGGGATCAGAAGATGGGCGGCGGATTCTTTTTCCGATTGCTCAAAAATCGGTTCGGAACCGTTTCCGCAACCAGTTTGATCTTTTCGCTTTGCAATTTTCCGCTTTTGCTGTTTCTGTTCGTCGGACTTGCCGGCGTATTGGACGATTCCGTTCCTTCACCCTCGTCGCCGCTGTATGCACAGCTGTACGGATTGGAGCAGGCAGGGGAGAGCGGTCCTTTGATGGCTGTCCTGCGGGGAATGTTCGGACTGAACGCATCCGCAACGGTGGTCACGACGGCTACCAAGGTGTTTCTGTATTCCGCAGTCCTATTGATCCTGACGCTCGGCATTGCGACGATCGGCGCGGTATACGTCAGCCGCAGCTTGGTACGGCTGGAACCTATTTCCGTTTGGTCGGAATTCTTTTCGGCGATCCGTCGGAATTTCAAGCAGGGGCTTCCCATTGCGATTCTGGATGCGCTCATGGTCTTTTTCCTGTGCTATGATCTGATGGCGTACTACACCAACGCGGCGATGACAGGCAACATGATGACGCTGATGATGTTCTACGTCGTGCTGTTCTTTTCCTTTATCTACTATGTCATGCGTTTTCATATCTATTTGATTTTGGTAACGTTTGATCTGAAATTCACAAAATTGCTGAAAAACGCGCTGTACCTTGTGTTTCTCGGATGGAAGCGAAGCCTC
>CAYPYA010000215.1:0-5091 GCA_964414775.1 uncultured Ruminococcus sp.
GGTGTCCATCGCGCCTACGTTGCGGGCGATGGACATGGTGTTGTCATTCAGAATGATGATGAGCCGATCGTTTTCGGCGCAGTTGTTCAGCGCTTCATAGGCAAGTCCGCCGGTGAACGAGCCGTCTCCGATGACGGCGACCGTGAAATCATCCTTCCCGGCAAGGCGGTTCGCCGTGGCAATGCCGATCGCCGCGGAAACGGACGTCGAGCTGTGTCCGCAGCCGAACGCGTCATAGGGCGATTCGTCGATACGGGGAAAGCCCGAAATGCCGCCGTATCGGCGCAGGGTATGAAACTGTTCCTGCCGTCCGGTCAGCAATTTGTGTACGTAGCTTTGATGCCCGACGTCGAAGATCAGGCTGTCCTGCGGACAGTTGAACACCCGATGCAATGCGATGGTCAGCTCTACGACTCCCAAATTGGACGCCAGATGCCCGCCGTTTTCCGAAACGACTTCGATCAATTCTTCCCGTAATTCCCGGGCAAGCGCGGGAAGCTGTTCCGCGGGAAGCTGCTTGACGTCCTGCGGGGAGCGGATCTGTTCCAAAAGCATAACTGCACTACCTTGTCCTTTAACGTCTTACGTTTGGCTTCTGCGGCTTTGCGGCTGCCTACTTGCGGAAGCCGCACAGCACCTTGGCAACGATCAAAACGATGGTGTTGCCGTGCTGCAATGCGATCTCCTTTCCGATCGCCTTGCATCCGACGGTCATCGCGGCGATCAGGGAGGTCAGACAGAGCGTCAGCCAAAACGCCCCCCCGCCGACGAACAGCCGTGCGGCGATCGCCGTTCCGGTCGCACCCGAAACGACGCCGCAGATGTCTCCGACGATGTCGTTGCAAAACGAAGTGACCCTCGCGGAATTGGAGATCAGCCAGATGCCCTTCTTTCCGGTCCGAAGCCGTCTTGCCGCCATGGAATTGAACGGGGAAGGGTCGGCTGTTGCGACCGCAAGCCCGATGATGTCAAATAAGATTCCCAAAAAAATGAAGAACAGCAACAGCGGAATGGACGCGAGAATGCTCGCGTTCTCCGCGAGCTCGCCCGCCGCGACGGAAATGATCGCCGTGATGAAAAAGCTCAACAGAAACGCCGTGACGATCCAACGATTCTTGGCTTTCTTTTTCAGATCCTTTTTCTGCGTTTTCTTTTTGCTGTCCTTGCCGGATGATTGTTCGCCCATAAAAATGAAAAGTTCCTTTTTCGTATTGAAAAAACGTGTTATGCTTGAAAAAATGATGGCGGCGCGAACCGTAAACTTTGCGGCATACGGTCAAGCAGGTTTTCCCCGATCGGGTACCGTTCGTTACCAAACGGCGGTTCCCCTTTGAACCCGACGCCGGTGCATCACTGCATCCGGGGCTTGATTGCCTGTCACTCCGCACTGCAATCCGTTTCGCGCCTGTTGTTTCTCAGCCTAGGAGATTTCCTCAATAGTCTCATACCGTCTAATCCCATTTTGCAGCTGCAATTTCAAAGGGAGAACCTTATCCGCTGCAACCACGCAAGGCAGGCTACGCCATCCACAGCGTCGAATTACGCACCGCGCGATGGGTTTCATCTTTAATCCGTAAGGTGTTCGGTTATGCCCGTTCTCACAGAAAAAAGCCTCCAAAGCAGTTGGGTCCTTGTATCACATGCCATTGCGAGCGGCCCAAAAGCCCATTTCTCCCAGCATCCACCCCAAACTGGGCGTAAGAAGCAGACACAAGAAGCTTCATCGATTTTGCCCTTTCGTGCGTTTTTAGGCACACGTTCGACGATACTTGGCTAACTAGGATACTGCGCCATCATTCGCTCCGTCTCTCGGCGGAGCTTTTCTTTTTGTTATCTATTTTTCCCTGCCGAGAATGAAATCGCAATAGTCTGACAGAGAATCCTTTGCTTCGAGATCCGCAAAGCCCGTAAGCTGTTTTTTTGCCTGCTCACACGCTTCACGTGCGATCCGCTCCGCCTCCGCTTGTCCCAGAAGGGAAACGAACGTGGATTTGCGGCTCTTTATATCCTTTCCGGCGGTTTTACCCAGCGTTTTCGCATCGGAACGGATGTCCAACAGGTCGTCCGTGATCTGAAACGCAAGGCCGGTCCATTCCCCGAACGCCTTCGCACGGGCGATGCATTCTTCCGACGCACCCGCCGCGATGCACCCCAGACAGCAGGAAGCGGCAAACAGCGCACCGGTTTTCCGATCGACCAACAGCCGCAACTCGTCCAAACCGATCTGCTTTTGTTCGCTTTGCAGATCCATCTGCTGACCGTCGCACATGAGAAGCGATGCTTCGCTCAGCACTTCGACCGCCCTGCCGTTGTCCTTCACATACGGATTGCCGCCGGCGACCCGCAGCGCGAGCAGCGCGAGCGCGTCTCCCGCCAGCAACGCCGTAGACTCTCCGAATGCGACGTGTACCGTGGGCTTTCCGCGCCGCAGGGTATCGTTATCCATACACGGCAGGTCGTCGTGGATCAGGGAAAACGCGTGCATCATTTCCATCGCCGCCGCGTATGCGTTCGCAGCTTCCTGCTTCCCGCCGCAGAGCGCACAGAACTCGAACACCAGATGCGCCCGTAAGCGTTTTCCGCCGCCCAACACCGCGTACCGCATGGCTTCGTGCAGCTTGTCGGCGGGGTCTGCTCCGATGCGCGGAAGCCGATCCTCCAATTCCCGCTCCGTCAGGGCGGCATGAGCGCACAGCCGTTGCGTGAAATGGCTCATGGCGTTTGAAACTCCTCCTTGACGACGGTCCCGTTCTGCGACTGCACCAGCTTGACCTTCTCCTCGGCGGCATTGATGCGCTCCGTACAGGATCTCACCAGCGCCGTCCCTTCCTCGTACAACCGCATCAGATCGTCCAGCGGGACGTTCCCGCCCTCCAATTCCTTGACGATCTGCTCCAGACGCGCCATCGCCTGTTCAAAATTCAATTCCTCCATGCGTGTGACCGTTCCTTTCTCACAAAGACCGCAAGCTACCGACCCTTCGGCGTTTCCGCCTTCCGACCGTCGCCTGCTTTGCCTTCCGCCTGCTTTTCCAGGGATAGGCGTTCCTGCGCCGTCAGGCGGCGGAATGCCCCGATCTCTAAAGTTCCGAGCGATAACGACCCGATCTGTGTGCGGCGCAATTGCATGACCGAAAGTCCGACCGCTTCGCACATCCGTCGGATCTGACGGTTCTTTCCTTCGCAAAGCACGAATTTCACCTTGCTGGCAGTGTCGCCGCGTTCCAGAAGCGAGACCTCTACGGGACGGATCGGTTCGCCGTCCAGCCGTCTCATGGCACGCAGCGCGTCCAATTGCTGATTTTCGATCTTTCCCGCCAGCATGACCAGATAGGTTTTACGGATATGCCCCGACGGGTGAGAGATTTTGTTGGCAAACGTTCCGTCGTCCGTCAACAGCAGCAGTCCCTCGCTGTCCTTGTCCAACCGTCCGACGGGGTAGACGCGCTTGCCGACGCTTGAAACTAAGTCCGCGACCGTCTGCCTGCCGCGCTCGTCCTGTAAGGTCGTCACCACGCCCGCGGGCTTGTTCAACAGCAGATAGGTTTTCTTTCCGCTTTTTTTCAGCAGCTCGCCGCGGTAGGTGATTCGGTCGCGCGCCGGATCGATACGATCCCCCAAAGACGCTTTGCGTCCGTTGACGGCAAAATGTCCGTTTTCGATTTCTTTTTCCGCCGCCCTGCGGGACATCAGCCCGCAGTCTGACACGTATTTTTGCAGTTTTTCATCCATATCCGTTCAATGAAACAGCTTCTCCCAAAAGGAAATGCGTTTGACCGGCGCTTCGGAAGCCGTTTGCAGAAGCACCGAGCCGATCTCCGTATCGTTCCAGTAAAATACCGCTCTGCCGACCGTCTGTCCCTTTTCCGTTCCCGCGTACAGGAACGGAGGCAGCTCCAGACGGGTCTGCACCGTTTCCCCCTTCGGCAGACAAACGGTCAGTTCGCCTTGTGCCTGTAGGGGAAGGAAGTCCTGCATGCCGCCTGCCAGCGGGACGTTCAACGGGGCGTTCACCTTTAACGGGATCGCCGCAAAGGCTTCGAACCCGTGATCCAAAAGTGCTTTGTGCGTGACGGACATATTGGTGTCGCCCAACGAAACCGCGATCAAAGTCAATCCGTCCCGCTGTGCGGCGGTCACAAAGCATTTTCCGTCCGCCGTTGTCCAGCCGGTCTTGACGCCGATCATGCCGTCGTACTTTTTCAAAAGCGGGTTGTGGTTGGTCAGATAGCGCGCCTGCGGCTGATTCTGATACGGGATCTGTTTTTGATAGGTGGAAACAATGGCGCGAAATGAATCGTTCCTCATCGCTTCCGCCGTGATCAGAGCCAGCTCCCGCGCCGTCGTGTAATGCCCCGCCGCCGAAAGCCCGTGCGGATTGGCAAAATGCGTGTGGGTCAAGCCCATGGAGGCCGCCTTTGCGTTCATGCGCTCGGCAAATTTCTCCGCGCTGCCGTCGCATGCGATCGCCAGAGCGACCGCCGCGTCGTTTCCGCTTTCCAGCATCAGTCCGTACAGCAGCTCCTCGACGGATAGCCGCTCCCCGACGGTCAGGTACAGCGAGCTGCCCTCGACGCCTGTCATCTCCGGCGTGATCTCCACCACGTCCTCCGGAGAAAGCGTTTCCAGTACGACCAACGCCGTCATGATTTTGGTCGTGCTCGCCATGCCGCGCTGCATATCCGCGTTCTTCGAATACAGCACGCTGCCGCTTTCCGCGTCGATCAGGATCGCGCTTCCCGCGCCGACCGAAAACCCGTCGGGCGTCAGGTATTCATCGAACGCGACCGCGTTCGCCCCGCAGACCGTGTCGAAGGTCTCCTGCCCCACGTCGACCGGAAACAGCGGAATACACATCCCGCCGATCAGCGCAAGCAGCAGCAACCCGTAAAGCAGAAAAGATCGTTTCAATATGCATCACCCTGTGCCATGTATATGCGGCAGGGGTTTGCTTTAGAAAGCATATGTTTGCATACAATCTTGCAATAAGTATACATCATTTTCTGTATAAAGTCAAGGAATTTTTGTTTTTTCGCGCGACAATCCGTTTCGCCCCTTCTTTCATATAATAAGATCAGAAAAAAGCAAAAAG
>CAYPYA010000216.1:0-3939 GCA_964414775.1 uncultured Ruminococcus sp.
GAGGAGCTTTCTTCCATCGTCATCGACGGAACGCGCAGACTGCTGGAAGACCATCATTTGAAGCAATCGGACATCTCGTTCATCGGCATGGGAAGTCCGGGCGAGATCGACACGGAAAAGGGAATCGCGATCGGTGCGGACAATCTGCCGATTGAGAACATTCCGTTCGCCAAGCTGCTTTCGGACGCGTTCGGTGCGCCCGCGAAGCTGGACAACGACGCCAACTGCGCCGCCTGGGGCGAGCATATGGCGGGCGTTTCCCGCGGATACAAGAACATCGTCACGGTGACGCTTGGGACCGGCATCGGCGGCGGCATCATCGTGGACGGCAAGCTGCTGCACGGAAAAGAAAACCACGCGGGCGAGATCGGTCACATGGTCATCGACATCCACGGAAAACGCTGTGGGTGCGGTCGCGTGGGCTGTTGGGAAACCATGGCGTCCACCCGTGCGCTGACAAAAGAGGTCGAGCATCAGGCGCAGTATGCGCCGAACAGCCGACTCGGAAAGCTCATCGCCGCCAACGGCGGAAAAGCCAACGGCAAAACGCTGTTCATCGCCATGAGCGAGGAGGACAACATGGCGCGCAGCATCTTCAACGACTGGATCCGTTCTCTGGAGGTAGGCATGTGGAACCTGATCAACATCTTCCGTCCGGACATGATCGTCATTTCGGGGGGCATCAGCAAGGAGGGGGAAACCCTTTTACAGCCGCTGCGCAACGCCATCGGCAAATGCTCGACCCTGATCCGCGCCGGACGCTTGGGCGGAAACGCGGGACTGATCGGTGCGGCGGCGCTGGATGAAATGAATATCTGAATGCACAAACAGGCAGTATGATCCCCCTTGCAAGCGGTCGTATTGCCTGTTTGCAGATGTATGCTTTTCTCCGTATGCTCTTGACAAACGAACGTGGAAACGCTACAATGATGATGCAATCAGTAAAATACGATAGAACCAACCAAAGAAAAGGATGTTCATGCCCATGTATATCGGAATTGTCGGACTGGGAACCATCGGCGGCTCCTTTGCCAAAGCGATCAAAGCGTACAGCGAGCATACCGTTTACGGAGCGGATCTCAATCAGGAAGCGATCGGCTACGCCGCGTTTTCGGGCACCATCGACGGTATTCTGAACGAAAAGAACCTCGGTGTGTGCGATCTGCTGATGCTGGCGCTCTATCCGCAGGCGTCGGCGGACTATCTGGAACGCGTTTCCCCGCTTTTGAAGAAGGGCTGCGTCGTGATGGACTGCTGCGGGGTCAAGCGCGCGATCTTCGACCGCTGCCTGTCCCTTGCAAAGCAGAACGGCTTTACGTTCATCGGGGGACATCCGATGGCGGGCGCGGTCGCGTCCGGCTTTCAGGCGTCGCGGGAAAAAATGTTCAAGGGCGCGAACATGATTTTGGTTCGGGAAAGCGCGGATGCGGACAAGCCGCTTCCGGACGGGCTGAATGAGCTGTTTTCGGAGATCGGGTTCGGCCGATCTGTTATCGCAACGCCGGAAGAGCACGACCGCATGATCGCGTTCACCTCACAGCTTCCGCATATCATCTCCAACGCCTACGTCAAGAGTCCGTCGGCGAAAAAGCACCGCGGCTTTTCGGCGGGCAGCTTTCGGGATATGGCGCGGGTGGCGGATCTGAACGTTCCGATGTGGACGGAGCTGTTTCTGGAAAACGCCGATTTCCTCGAAGAGGAGTTAGGCATTCTGATCGAACACCTCACCGCCTATCAGAAAGCGCTTCGGGAGCATGACGAACAGGCGCTGCGCGATTGCCTGCAGGAGGGCGTCGCCTGCAAGAACGCCGCGGACGCGTCCGCCGTTTAGTAACAAGGAAAGAGGAAGCCTATGTCAACCGTTACCGTCAAAGCGTCCAAAACCTATACCGTACAGATCGAAAGCGGTCTGCTGGATCGCATCGGTGTCCTGTCCGCGTCGATCCTGCCCGGCAGAACCGCCGTGCTGGTCACGGAAAGCAACGTCGCCCCGCTGTACGCGAAGCGTGTCGAAAAGTCCCTGCTGGAAGCGGGCTTTACCGTTCATTGCCTGGTGCTTCCCGCCGGAGAGCAGACGAAATGCATGGCGCAGCTGGGCGTTCTGTTGGAATATTTTGCGGAAAAGAAGCTCACGCGCACCGACACGGTCTTTGCCCTGGGCGGCGGCGTCATCGGGGATCTTGCCGGCTTTGCAGCCGCCGTCTACCTGCGCGGCGTGCGTTATGTCCAGATCCCGACGACCCTGCTGGCGGCGGTGGATTCCTCGGTCGGAGGCAAGACCGCCGTCGATCTGCAGGCAGGAAAGAATCTTGCGGGCGCGTTTCATCAGCCGGAGGCGGTCTACTGCGATCCCGACGTCCTGCAAACGCTGCCGAAAAACGTGTTTTCGGACGGCTGTGCGGAGGTCATCAAATATGCCGTCCTCGCGGGAGAGCCGCTGTATACGCTGTTGAAAGAGCCGGAAAACGCGGACTGGACGCGCATCATTTCCGAATGCGTGTCGATCAAGAGCGATTATGTCCGACAGGATGAGTTCGACACCGGCGCACGTATGTTCCTCAATCTCGGACATACGGTCGGGCACGCGATCGAGCAGGTGTCCGGCTTTGCCGTCTCTCACGGAAGCGCCGTTGCGATCGGCACGGTGCTTGCGACAAAGCTCGCGGCAAAAACGGGGCTTTGCGAGCCGTCTTTGGTTTCGGATATCACAGAGCTGGAAAGCCGTTACGGACTGCCGACCGCTTCCCCGTTCCCCCTGAACGAGCTGCTGGAAAGCATGCTGTCCGACAAGAAACGCGCCGGAAGCGTTCTGCGCATGATCCTTCCGGAGCGCATCGGGAAATGCTGCATACGGGAATACAAGGTCTCCGACCTGCCCGCGCTATGGGAGAACCTCGCATGAACGTTACGATCCGTCCCGCCCCGCTTAGAGGAACGCTGCGCGCCATTCCCTCCAAATCCTATATGCACCGCGCTCTGCTGTGCGCCGCCCTTGCCGATGCGCCGACCAAGCTGATCTGCCCCGCTTCCAATCGGGACATTCAGGCGACCGTCGGCTGTCTGCGTGCGCTCGGAGCGGTCATCAACGAGAATAACGGCGTTTATACCGTAAACCCGATTCAGAATACAAGCACGGAAACGGCAGACCTTTTCTGTGACGAAAGCGGCTCGACCCTGCGGTTTCTGCTTCCGTTCGCCGCGGCATTGGGCAGAAACGCCGTGTTCCACGCAAGCGGACGGCTGACCAAGCGTCCGCTGTCCCCGCTGTACGAGCAGCTGCAGTCCCACGGCGTGACGCTTTCCGAAAACGGCGTGTTTCCGCTGTCCCTTTCGGGGAAGCTGCAAGCCGGGACCTTTTCGTTGGACGGCGGGATCAGCTCCCAGTTCTTTACGGGACTGCTGACGGCTTTGCCGCTGTTATCCGGAGAAAGCCAACTCCTTATCGAAGGAAAGCTGACCTCCGCGCCCTACCTTGCGCTGACGGAGGCGGTCCTGAACCGCTTCGGCGTCACCCCGACCCGGACGCAAACGGGATGGGAGATCCGACCGCAATCCTTCCGCTCCCCCGGCGTGCTGCAAGCCGAGGGCGACTGGTCCAACGCGGCGTTCTGGCTGGTGGCAGGCGCGATCGGGGCGGGCGTCACGGTCAGCGGTCTGCAATCGGATTCCAAGCAGGGCGACCGAGCCATCGTCCCGCTGCTGCGTCAGATGGGCGCGGAAATCGAAGAGCAGAACGGCTGTGTGCGCGTGTACCCGTCCAAGCTGCACGGCATCCCGATCTTTGCCGAGGATATCCCGGATCTGGTTCCGATCCTGTCCGTCGCCGCGGCGGCGGCGGAGGGCGAAACGGTCGTCACGGGTGCGTCCCGTCTGCGTTTGAAGGAGAGCGACCGCCTGCAAAGCATATGCGGGATGCTGCGTGCGATCGGCATCGACTGC
>CAYPYA010000217.1:0-1570 GCA_964414775.1 uncultured Ruminococcus sp.
ACAGTCCTCCGCGGCGCATTTTTCCATCGCCATCAGCAAAGCGTCGGTGATCAGCTCGACGGCAAGCAGACGTTTCCCGCTTGTGCGGCGGGAAAGCTCGGTGATGAACGCGCCTTTGCCGCAGCCGATCTCCAGATACAGTTCCCCTTTTTCCGGAAAGCTCTCGTCCGGCAAAACGGTTCCCTGCTCGTCGGTGCATGCAAAATAGGAGCGCACCCTGTCCAGACGCGCGTCCCGATTTTTCTTTTTTCTCATATGCATACGGATCGTACCAAGCCTTTCTGTCAAAAAACAACCGTATTATACAATATAAAAACAAATTTTGTCAACCGCAAAGCACATATTTTTTCAAAGGCTGCGCAAACTATCGGCAGAGGGTGACCTCTGCTTTTATATGTTTGAAAGATCTTTCCGGCAAAAAAAGAGCCGAGCGATGCTCTCTTTGCGCCGGTCGGGGAAAGGACTTCGGTGCAGGCCCGAACGAACGCGCTTTTGCAAAGGCGAGGGCGTGGGCGGGGCGTTTCCGTACCGAATAAGCCTTTCCCGTCACTTCAGAAAGGAATCAATCTACCATGAAGATTTTGGACAGAATTGCTTTGCTCCTTGTCATCATCGGTGCAATCAACTGGGGTACGATCGGGTTATTCCGGTTTGACATCGTGGCATGGATCTTCGGCGGTCAGGCAGCCGTTGTCAGCCGTATCATTTACACGCTGGTCGCAATCAGCGGCGCTTGGTGCATTTCCCTGCTGTTCCGCAGCCGGGATACGGCTTCCGTCGAGTCGTAAGGACCAAAGACCTTCCGAAAACGGATTTGTTTCGGAGGGTCTTTTCTTTTTTTGCTTAAAAAATTGACAAGGCAGAGGTTTTATGATAAGATGTGTCTCAGCGATCTACCCGGAAAGGAGGCATCCCGGTGAGCATTCTGGTTTGTGATCATGTGCGCTATACCATCGGCGTCAAGGACATCCTGAAAGACATCACGTTTGCGGTCAACAAGGGCGCGAAGGTGGGTGTGATCGGCGTCAACGGTGCGGGAAAGACCACGCTGCTTTCGATTTTGCGCGGTGCGCTGGAAGCAAGCGAGGGCAACGTCTATCTGCAAAAAGGCGCGGAGATCGGCTGTCTGGAGCAGATCAACGACGATAAGCGGTTCGGAAACAGTATTTACGAGACCGTCATGGAAGCGTTTTCGGAATTGCGGGAAACGGAAAAGCGATTGGAGGAGCTACGCGTCCGCGTCGAGCAAAACGACGGGACCGCCCTTGCATCCTTCACCGAGCTGAACGAACGGTTCCTTCTCGCGGGCGGAAACGAGTATCGCGCAAAGACCGCGGCGATCTTGAAAAAATTCGGGTTTGAGCAGTCCTGCTGGCAGGAGAGCGCGCAAACGCTTTCCGGCGGACAGAAGACCAAGCTGCTGCTTGCCAAGCTGCTGCTGCGCGAACCCGACATCCTGTTTTTGGACGAACCGACCAACCATTTGGACATCGGCGCGATCGAATGGCTGGAAACCTTTATCCGCAATTCCAAAAAGACCTTTCTGATCGTTTCGCACGACCGCTATTTC
>CAYPYA010000218.1:0-13448 GCA_964414775.1 uncultured Ruminococcus sp.
ACGACACGGGAGATCAGGTCCGTCAGCGGATTTCGTTGTTTGACCTCTTCCAGGAAGGCTTTTGAGAATGCCATTACTTATAACTCCATACGCGCGGCACGAACAGTTCCTCAAAGCAGCCGATCGCGAACCGATCGGTCATGCCGGCAATGTAATCCGCAACGATGCGGTGTATACCGTCCGTCTCCTGATATTTTCGGTATTCCTCCGGGATCTTTTCGGGATGATCGCAAAAATAGCCGAACAGGAATGCGATCATCTGCGAGACCTTTCCGTCCTCGCCTTTTGCCAGCGGATGGGTATACACCCGCTCAAACATAAACGCCCGCAGACTCGTCATCGCCGTTGCGAATGGCTCGGTCATGCCGATATCCCGTTCCGTCCCGTAGTCGATAACGGCGCTGACCAACGACGTGATGCGCTCGCTGTGGGTCTTGCCCAGCACCTCGCTGATCTCAGTCGGAATGTCCCCGTTGGTCAGAATGCCCGCGCGGCAGGCGTCGTCGATATCATGGTTGATATACGCGATGCGGTCCGCCAGCTTCAGCAGACGGCCCTCACAGGTCGAAGCGCGGTTCTCGCCGGAATGATTCAGGATCGCGTCCCGCACCTCGTACGTCAGGTTCAGCCCCCGCCCGTCGTTTTCCAGCAGATCGACCACCCGCAGGCTCTGCTCGTAATGGCGGAAGCCGTTCTCGCAAAGCTTGTTCAGCGCACGCTCGCCGGAATGCCCGAACGGCGTATGTCCGATATCATGCCCGAGCGCCGCCGCTTCGACCAGATCCTCGTTGAGGCAAAGCGCACGGGCGATGGTACGCGCGATCTGGGCGACCTCCAGCGTATGCGTCAGCCGCGTGCGGTAATGATCCCCCTCGGGAGCAAGAAACACCTGCATCTTGTGCATCAGACGGCGAAAGCTCTTGCAATGCGTGATGCGGTCGCGGTCGCGCTGAAACTCGGTACGCACCGGGCACGGCTCGACCGGATAGCGTCTGCCGGCGGTCTGCTTTGTCAAAAACGCCTGCGGGCAAAGAAACTGTTCCTCCCGCAGCAACGTGACCTCTTTCATACGCTTTTTCCGCCTTTCCGCCTACCGTATACGCCGATTCCTCTTTCTTTACCTGTTATACGCAGAAAAAACGAAAACTACTTTTTTCTTTCCGACTTTTTTCTTTTTTTCGTCTTTTTTGCATCCGGGACGGTCTTTTGCGCCGATCCGTCCCTCTCCCGTACGCGTCTTTGAGGGTTCAAGCCCCGACGAAGCTATCTCCGAAAATATTTTACAAAGTTTATTTCCGTATTATATATTGCGTTTTCATAAATTTCATGATATAATGGGAACATTAGATATTTGCGTGAAACGCAAATATGGTGCCGCCGCGCTGACGTGAGAATCGGCTGGAGATAATACGGCGGTATGATATAATAGGTTCTGTATGAAGAGAGCTTTGTAAAGCGGAATGCTGTTCGCCGTTGGGAGGGATGCGGGTGTTCGGATATATCCGTCCGGTGCAGGGCGAGCTGCTCGTCAAGGAAGCGCGCTTTTACGACGCGGTATACTGCGGGCTGTGCCGATACAGCGGAAAACACATTTCCCACTTTTCCCGCTTCCTTTTGAATTACGATTTCACCTTCCTTGCCATTCTGCGGCTGTCTCTGACGGGTGCGGAAACGGAAGTGCGGAAAAAGCGTTGCCCCTACAAGCTGCGAAAAAAGGATACCGTTTGCTGCGACGAGGTCTTTTCCTACACCGTGTCGGCGTTCGGACGCTTCCTTTACTGCAAATGGGAGGACGACGTGCGCGACAGCCGCGGACTCAAACGCTTCGGCAAACGGCTGCTTGCCCCGTTTTTTGGGCACATTCGGAAAAAATGCGGTTCGTTCCCGGAAATGGAAGAGCAGATCCGACTGCCGATCGAGCAATTGCACGAGCTGGAACGGGAATCCTGCGATTCCCCCGACCGCGCCGCCGATTGCTTCGGGCGCATCATGCGGGACATTTCCGCCAACGGTCTGACGGGCGACAAGCGGGCGGTCGCGCAGCAATGCGGCTACCACATCGGGCGGTTCATCTATCTGATCGACGCATACGACGATTACCGTTCGGACGCAAAAAACGGAACCTACAACCCCTTTCTGGCGCGGTACGGCTCTCCGGAAGCGCTGGAAGCCCACGAAGCGGAAATTCAGCAGACGCTATTGGACAGTATGCGTGTATTTTCCCACTCTTACGCATTGGTCTGCGGTCCGAATCTGACCGGATTGGACCGTATCCTGTTTAACATTTGTGACCTCGGCGGCGCACAGGCAATCCGCAGGGTAAGCGGGAATATCAGGAAAGGACAGGAAAAACATGTCTGACCCCTACAAGGTACTCGGCGTTTCTCCGGACGCGACAAACGACGAAATCAAAAAAGCATATCGGGCGCTGGTCAAACAGTATCATCCGGACAACTATGCCGACAACCCGTTGGCGGACCTTGCCGCGGAAAAGATGAAAGAGATCAACGAAGCCTATTCCGAGATACAGAAAATGCGTGCGAACGGCTCGACAGGTTCGTCCGGCGGCTCGTCCTATCAAGGAAACGGCCGCACCTATTCCTCTTCGGGAAGCGGTGAATTCAACTCCGTGCGGCAGATGATCAACAACGGTCGGCTGGCGGAAGCGGAAGCGCTGTTAAACCGCACGCCGGTCAGCGACCGCGGCGCGGAATGGCACTTCCTCAAGGGCGTTTTGCTCTACCGCAACGGCTGGGTGCAGGACGGGAGAAACGAGATCGAGACCGCCTGCCGCATGGATCCGTACAACAACGAGTACCGTTCCTTCCAGCAGCGGATGAACAGCAGCGCGTCGCAGAGTCCGTACAGCACCGCTCCGATGACGGGCGGGTGCGACGTTTGCGACATCTGCCAGACGATGATCTGTCTGAACTGCCTGTGCAACGGCGGGCGCTGTTGAGCCGCCGTACCAAACGTTATGAAAAAGAAAACCAAGTCCCTGGCGTTCGCGGGCATTCTGTCCGCGCTTGCCGTTGTGATCCTGTTATTGGGAAGCCTGGTCGACGTACTGGACCTGTCGGCGGCGGCGCTTGCGTCGCTGGTCGTCATGGTCGCGGTGCTGGAGCTGGGAAACCGTTGGGCGCTGGGCGTTTACGTCACCGTGTCGGTTCTGTCGGTGCTGTTGATGCCGCGGACGGCGAGCGTCGTTTTCGCCGCGTTCATCGGCGGCTATCCGGTATGGAAGGTGTATCTGGACCGCATCAAGCCGCGGATATTGCAGTATGCTGCCAAGCTGTTGCTGTTCAACGCGTTTCTGACTTTGGCGCTGTGGATATGCAAGCAGCTGATCGGAGCATCGAACGAATGGTTGGAGCTGGGGAAGCTGTTGTATCTTCTTGCAAACCCGACGTTTTTGCTGTTCGATTTTGCGATCGGTCAGCTTTCCGTTTACTATCTGACCAAGCTCAAGAATCGCATGCACAGGAACAATCCATAGAGAGGAATCGTCATAAACATGATCAAAAGCATGACCGGCTACGGTCGGTGTAAGGAAATTGTCGGAACCAGAAGCATTCAGGTGGAGATCAAGTCGGTCAACAGCCGCTATCTTGACCTGACCGTCAAGACCGGACGGATGTACGGCGCGTTGGAGGAAAAGCTGAAAGCGCTTTCGGCGTCCTACCTTTCCCGCGGCAAGGCGGAGTTGTCCTTGCAGATCGAACAGCCGGAGGGAGAGCAAACGGAGCTGATCGCCAACCGCGTCTTTGCGCAAAGCTACGTCGCGCTGCTGCGGCAGTTGAAAGAGGAATACGGGTTGAGCGGCGACATCACGGTCCAGACGCTCGCAAACCGTCCGGAGCTGTTCATGCAGGTCAAGCCGGACGAGAATATGGAAGAGGTCTGGGCGGCGGTGGAGCCGGTCGCAAAAAAAGCGTTCGAGGCGTTCCTTGCCATGCGTTGTACGGAAGGACAGCGGATGCAGGAGGACATCACGACGCATCTGGAGACGCTGGAACGCATCCGTGCGGAGCTGGTAGAACGCGCCCCGCAGATCGTTGAGGAAAGCAATCAGAAAATGCGTGCGCGGATCGCAGAGCTGTTGGACGGCGTACAGCCGGACGAGGCAAGGCTGTTGACCGAATGCGCGATCTTTGCGGACAAGGCGGACATCAGCGAGGAGCTGGCGCGGCTGGACAGCCACTTCAGGCAGTTCCGCGGCATGCTGGATGAGAACGTTCCGATCGGCAGGAAGCTGGATTTCCTGGTGCAGGAGATCAATCGGGAATGCAACACCATCGGCTCCAAATCCGCAAACACCGATTTTGCCAAGGCGATCATCGAAGCCAAAAGCACGGTGGAAAAAATCAGAGAACAGATCCAGAACATCGAATAAAGGGGGTCGTCCTTTTGCAGTTGATCCATTTAGGCGGCGAAAACTACGTCAACGCCGCGCGTCTGGTCGCGCTGGTCAATCCGGATTCGCTTCCGGTGCGGCGGCTGATGCAGGACGCGAAGAACGCCGGACGGCTCATCGACGTTTCGGGCAACAAGAAGACCCGTTCGGTGCTGATCACCGACAGCGAGCATATCCTCTGCTGTGCGGAAGAGCTTTCCGCATTGCAGGAGCAAATCAAATCCATTTCATGAAAGGCAGAGCAGATCACCATGTTGTACCCATCCATTCAGCAATTGACCAACGGCAAAACGAATCGCTACCGTCTTGTCATCGCGACCGCCAAATGCGCGCGCCACGTGACGGATAAAATGATCGAGGACCGTGAATACGCGGAAAAGCACAAGGATCAGGACTTCCCCGTACACGAGTCGTTTGCGGAATACGAAGTGCGCAAGCCGGTCTCCATCGCGGTGCATAAAATCGCCAACGGCGAATACAAAATGCTGGGCAGCGACGACTGACAAAGCATGGAAAAGGTTTACGTTTCCGTTCATATTCTCGACGCCGCGTACCGCATGGACCGGGAATACAGTTACTTTCTTCCGCCCGAGCTGCGCACGCAAGTAAAGCGGGGAACGCTTCTGGTCGTTCCGTTCGGCACGGCAAACAAACAGCAGAGCGCCGTCGCCGTCGGCTTTGCGGAGGAGAGCAATTTTTCGGGTATCAAAACCGTACTGTCCGTGCTGGATTATCCGTTCGACATTCCCGAATCCTTCATCGAGCTTTGCCGCTTTATGAAGGAACGCTTCTTCTGCACGTTCGGTCAGGCGTTCCGCACCGTCCTGCCGCCGGGGATCAACCTCGACACGGAGGTGTACTACGTTCCGAGCGGAGAAGAGGTTCCCGACAATCTGAACGAACCGGCGTTTCTGCTGTACCGCTACATCAGAACGGAAAAGGAAGCGCCGAAACGGAAGATCACGGACGAATTCGGCGAGGAAGCGGAAACGATGCTGCAGGCGCTTTGCAAGCTGGGGCTGATCCGGAAGCAGACGCGCGTTCTGAAGCAGATGAACGAAAAGACCCGCCAGACCCTGCGGTTGTGCGGAGACGCCGAGGAGATCGCCGCGCTGTTGGAAAACGACAGCGGGCTGACCGAAAGGCAAAAGGTACTGGTCGAGCTGTTGACGCACTATCCGCTTGCAACCATGCGGGAGGTCAACGAGATCGGCGGAATATCTTCCTCGGTGGTTTCCACGCTGATCAGGAAAGGCATTGTCTGCCGTGAGGAAGTCCGCGTGCGGCGGGAGCAGACGGAAACGCAGGAGGACTGCACGTCTGCGCAGGAGCCGGTCGTTCTCTCCGAAGAACAGAAGCAGGCGGTCGAAACGCTGTGTAAGCTGTCCGACGAGGGGCAGCCCAGAGCGGCGCTGCTGTACGGCGTGACCGGAAGCGGCAAAACGAAGGTCATCATCGAAACGGCAAAGCACGTGCTTGCCAAAGGGCAGAGCGTCATCATTTTATTACCGGAGATCGGTCTGACCGCGCAGGCGACGGGCGTTTACCGCCGCGTGTTCGGGAAGGATATGACCGTCGTACATTCCATGCTGTCCGTCGGCGAACGCATCGACGCCTTCCGCGCCATGCGGGAGGGAAAGATCCATGTGGTGCTCGGTACGCGCAGCGCGGTCTTTTCCCCGCCGGAGCGTTTGGGACTGATCGTGCTGGACGAGGAGCAGGAGGGAACGTATAAAAGCGAGCTGACCCCGAAGTATCACGCGCGCGACATCGCCCGTTTCCGCTGTGCCAAGGAAAACGCCCTGCTGCTGCTGTCGTCGGCAACGCCGTCCGTCGAGAGCTATTACAAAGCGGTCAACGGCGTGTACACATTGATACGCATGACCAAGCGGTACGGGAACGTCTCCCTGCCCGAGGTCGTCATCGAGGATCTGCGCAACGACGAGGGGTCCTTCCCCGATAAGCTGATCGGCACACGTTTGGAGCAGGAATTGCTTCACACGCTTGCAGACGAACGGCAGTCCATTCTGTTTGTCAACCGACGCGGATACCATTCGCATGTTTCCTGCCGCAAATGCGGAACGGTGTTCACCTGTCCGCATTGCTCGGTTTCCTTGACCTATCACGCGTACCGCGGAGATCAGCGCGGGAACGGATGGCTTTCC
Organism: uncultured Ruminococcus sp.; assembly: GCA_964414775.1. Lineage (GTDB taxonomy): Bacteria > Bacillota > Clostridia > Oscillospirales > CAG-382 > Coliplasma. The sequence continues at coordinate 6,580 of CAYPYA010000218.1, forward strand.
TGCCACTATTGCGGGTACGTCAGTCCGATGCCAAAGACCTGTCCCTCCTGCGCAAGCGATCAGATCGGTTACTTCGGGTTCGGAACGCAGAAATTGCAGGAGGAGCTGGAGGAGCGGCTGCCTGCCGCGAAGGCGATCCGCATGGACGCGGACACGACGAGCGAAAAGGCTTCCCACGATCGGATTTTGGAATCGTTCGGGAAGCACGAGGCGGATATCCTGTTCGGAACGCAGATGATCTCCAAGGGGCTGGACTTCCCCGGCGTGGACCTGGTCGGTCTGATCTCGGCGGACAGCTCGCTGTATCAAAACGACTTTCGCGCGGGCGAACGTACCTTTTCCCTGATCACGCAATTGGTCGGACGCGCCGGTCGAAGCGGGAAGCAGGGGCTTGCGATCCTGCAGACCTACAATCCGGACAACGAGATCCTGGGATTGGCGGCAAAGCAGGATTACGAAGCGTTCTTTGCATCGGAGATACGGTTGCGAAAGGCGGTCGCCTTTCCCCCGTTCTGTTCCGTTCTGGTGTTCGGGTTCTCTGCGCTGTCCGAGCAGGAATGCGCGGCGGCAGCGAAAGGGTTCGACGCGTTGTTGGAGCAAATACACGAACGTTCGTTTTCCGACGTGCATATACAAAAATTCGGTCCGTTCCCGGGCACGGTCTACAAGATCAGCGGACGGTACCGTCAGAAGATCATCATCAAGTATTCCGATTCCGCGGCGGCAAGGCGGTTCTTCGCCGCCGTTTACGAGCAGGGGCTGGCAAAATGTCCGAGAAACGTTTGTCTGGACGCGGACGCAAACCCCGTTGTCATTTAAGATTTGAGAAAGGAAGCATTCCGTACATGGCTATTTTGAACATTCTGACCGACGAAGACGAAACGCTGCGCAAGACCTGCCGTCCGAACGGGGCGGTCACCGAGCGCACAAAGCGGCTGTTGGACGATATGTACGAGACGATGAAGCAGGTCGACGGCGTGGGACTGGCGGGTCCGCAGGTCGGCGTGTTACGCCGCATCGCGGTCGTGGACATCGGGGAAAAGCGGTACGATCTGGTCGATCCTGTCATCGTGCAGACCGAGGGGTCGCAGGTCGGACGGGAAGGCTGCCTGTCGCTTCCGGATCAATGCGGCATCGTGGAACGCCCGATGAAGGTGACGGTCCGCGCGACCGGACGGGACGGCAAGGAATACACCGTGACCGGAGAGGGCTTGCTCGCCCGCGCGTTCTGTCATGAGATCGATCATTTAGACGGCATTCTGTACCCGGACAAGGCGCAAAGAATGCTGACACCGGAGGAAATGGAACAATCGGAATGAGAATCGTTTTTATGGGAACGCCGGCGTTTGCCGTCGCGGCATTGCGCACGCTGGCAGAGGACGGTCAGGACGTCGCGCTGGTTCTGACCCAGCCGGACAAACCCAAAGGGCGCGGACATACGACCGTTGCGTCCGAGGTCAAGCAGTATGCATTGCAGCGGGGCTTGCGGGTCGAAACGCCTGCCACGCTGCGAAACGCCGAAGCGGAACAGATGCTGCGGGAGGTGAACGCCGATCTGTTTGTCGTCGCCGCCTACGGAAAGATTTTGCCGAAAACGGTTTTGGATATGCCGAAATGCGGATGCGTCAACGTACACGCGTCCCTGCTTCCCGCGTGGCGCGGGGCGGCTCCCATTCAGCGCGCGGTCATGGCGGGCGACAGAGTCGGCGGCGTGACCATGATGTATATGGACGAGGGGCTGGATACCGGCGACATCATTTTACAGCGTTCCGTGGACATTCCGTCGGATATGACCGCGGGTGAATATCATGACGCGCTGTGCGCATTGAGTGCGGAAGCGTTGAAAAGCTTTCTGCGTCTGGCGGAAAGCGGCTGCGTTCCGCGCCAAAAACAGCCCGAAGCGTTCACCTACGCTTCGAAGATCGAAAAAGAGGATCAGTATGTTTCCTTTCGGGAAACGGCAAAGCAGACGGTCGACCGCATCCGCGGCTTAGAGCCTTCCCCCTGCGCGTTCACGCTGCTCGGTGGGAAGCGCGTCAAGCTGCACCGGGCGTGTATCGAGCAGGAAAGCGGCGTTTACGGCGAACCGGGCGCATGGCTTTCCGTTCAGCCGAACGGCATCACGGTCGCCTGCGCGGAGGGCTGCGTCCGCATCCTGTCTCTCCAGCCGGAGGGCAAGGGCCGCATGGACGCGTTCAGCTTCTCGAACGGATTACAGAACAAGGACGGATTACGGTTTCAATGACGGATCAGGCAAGGAAAAGCGCATATCAGACATTGCTGCGCATCGAGCAGGACGGCGCGTTCTCCAATCTGGCGCGCACGGGACTGCACACGCTTTCCCCGCTGGACGCGTCGTTCGCGGAAGCGTTGGTGCTGGGCGTTCTGGAAAAGCGGCGTGCGCTGGACTGGCTCATCGGGCAGTACGTCAAACGCGAAACGGACCCGAAGCTGCTCACCCTGCTTCGCATGGGGGCGTTGCAGATCGTCTGGATGGATCGCGTTCCGGACAGCGCCGCCTGCAACGAAACGGTTTCTTTGGCAAAGGAGCTGTTCGGCGCCAAACGTGCCGGCTTTGTCAACGCGGCGCTGCGCTCGCTTTGCCGTGAACGGGAAAGCAGTCTTGCCGAGCTTGGCAGGCAGAAAGCGGAGATCCGCTATTCCGTCGGGGACGGGATCGCGTCGCTTTTGCGGGAGCAGTACCCGAACGACGCGGAGCGCATCCTGGAGTCGTTCGGCAAAAAGCCTCCCCTGCGCCTGCGTGTCAACCGTCTCAAAGCTGACCCGCAGGAGGTCGCGGAACGCTTCGACGCAATGCGTGACGGCGACATGCTGACCGTAACCGAACGAAAAGCGGAGGTCATCCGAAACGCCGACAGCGGCGAATACTTCATACAAGGGTACGGTTCTCAGCAGGCGGTCAGGCTGTTGGGAGCGCAAGCGGGAGAAACGGTGCTTGATGTCTGCGCCTGTCCGGGCGGAAAATCGTTCGGAGCGGCGCTGGATATGGAGAACCGTGGGCGTGTTATCAGCAGGGATCTGCATGAAAACAAGCTCTCCCTGATCCAAAAGGGCGCAAAGAAACTGGGGATCACGATCATAGACGCTTCGGTATTTGACGCGCGGCGGGTCGATCCGCAATGGGTCGGGAAAGCCGACCGCGTGCTCTGCGACGTCCCGTGTTCGGGTCTTGGCGTCCTGTCGGCAAAGCCGGAGATCCGTTACAAGGACCCTGCTTCCTTTTCCCCGCTCTATCAGACACAGCGGCAGATTCTGGCTTCGTCCGCTCGTTACGTGAAGAACGGCGGCGTGCTGGTCTACGCGACCTGTACGCTCAACAAGGAGGAAAACGGTCGGGCGGTCCGCGCGTTCTTACAGAACGATCCCGACTTCACGCTGGAGGAAGAGCACACATGGTTTCCCTATGAGGAAGCGGGCGAGGGCTTTTACGCCGCGAAGCTTGTCAGGAAAGGACGGCTCTGATGGAGAAAACGGATGTGCTTTCCCTGTTCCCGACGGAGCTGGAACAGCTTGCCCTCTCTATGGGCGAAAAGAAATTCCGCGGCAAACAGCTCTTTGACGGGCTGTACCACGGGGCGACACGGTTTCGTGAGATCCGAACGCTTCCGGACAGCTTCATACGGAAACTGGAGGAGCAAGCGGAGATCCGACAGATGAACACCGAGCGAATGCTGGTCTCCAAGCTGGACGGGACGGTGAAATTTCTGTTCGGCTTGCAGGACGGCGCGGCGGTGGAAAGCGTTTTCATGCGCTATCATCACGGCAACACGGTCTGCATCTCCACACAGGTGGGCTGCCGCATGGGGTGTTCCTTCTGTGCGTCCACCAAAGCGGGGCTGCAGCGTTCGCTGACACCGTCGGAAATGCTGTTACAGGTGTTATGCGCCCAAAGGGAAACGGGAGAAACGGTTTCCAACATCGTTCTGATGGGTATGGGCGAGCCGCTGGACAATTACGACAACGTATTGAAGTTCCTGCATCTGGTCAATCTGGAAAACGGGCTGAACATCGGTATGCGTCACATTTCCCTGTCCACCTGCGGTTTGGTCGGGCAAATGGACAGGTTGGCGGAGGAACGGCTGCAATTGACGCTTTCCGTTTCCCTGCATGCGCCGACCGACGAAAAACGGCGCGCGATCATGCCGATCGCCAACCGATACAGCATTCGGGAATTGATGGACGCCTGTGATCGGTATACCGCCAAAACAGGTCGCCGCATCTCCTACGAATACGCTTTGATCTCCGGCGTAAACGATACGCCGCAGGACGCGCACGAGGTGGGCAGGCTCTTACAGGGGCGGCTGGCGCACCTGAATCTGATCCCGGTCAATCCGATCAAGGAGCGACCGTACCGAAAAAGCGAAAAAGACGCGATCGCGGCATTCGTTTCCATTGTTGAGACATACTATAAGATCAGTACCACCGTTCGGCGCAAGCTGGGCGGAGATATCGACGCTTCCTGCGGACAGCTCCGCGCGACGCGGGACGGATTATAATCAAACGTTCAAAGAAAGGAGGACGCTGTATGAAACGATTCGGAAAAACCGACATCGGCTCCAAACGCGCAAGCAATCAGGACAGCTTCTGCATCGTCAGCCGCAGCGAGTACACGCTCGCGGTGGTTTGCGACGGAATGGGCGGCGCACGCGGCGGAAACGTCGCAAGCGAGACCGCGGTACGCACCTTCTGCGCTTCGGTTCGGGAAGCATACGCGGGCCGTCCTTTCGGGGAACAGGAGATCGAGGATCTGCTGCGGCAGGCGGTCAGCGACGCGAACGCCGAGGTCTACCGCAAAGCGTCGGAGGACAGCGACCTGGAGGGCATGGGTACGACCCTGGTCGCCGCGCTTTTGTGCAAATACGGCGCGTTCGCGGTCAACGTCGGAGACAGCCGCTTGTACGTACACGACGCGGAGGGACTGCATCCGCTGACCAAGGACAATTCCTTTATCCAGTATCTGTTGGACAAAGGGTTGGTCACACCGGAGGAAGCGGCGGTGCATCCGAACCGCAACATCATTTTGCGTGCGCTCGGCGTCAGCGAGGAGATCGAAACGGACTTCTACCGGATCCCGCCGTTTCGGCATTTACTGCTCTGCTCGGACGGATTATATAATATGCTGACCACGGAGGAGATCCTATCCGTCGTGGACGGCACGTACAGCCAGAAGCGCAGACCGCCGGGCTATCGGGCAAGAGTCAACGAGCTGCTGCGGCGGGCAAACCGCTACGGCGGGCAGGACAACATTACGGCGATCCTGATCGGCAGCGATTCAGAAAGGAACAGGGATATATGAACGATTACAGCAGTTTCATCGGAAAGGTTCTTGATAAGCGATATAAGATCCAGGAGCTTGTCGGCGTCGGCGGCATGGCATGCGTTTTGCGTGCGCAGGATCTGGTCATGAACCGCACCGTCGCGATCAAAATTCTGAACGACGAATACAACGGGAACGAACAGGCGGAAAGCCGCTTCATCGACGAATCCAAGGCGGTCGCCATGCTGTCCCACAAAAACATCGTCAGCATCTACGACGTTGCGATCTATCCGGACATCAAGTATATCGTCATGGAATACCTTGACGGCATCACCCTGCGAGAATATCTCGACAACAAGGGCGCGCTGCCCTGGAACGAGGCGTGCATCTATATTTTACAGGTGCTTCGCGCGTTGGAGCATGCCCACAGCAAGGACGTCATTCACCGCGATATCAAGCCGCAGAACATCATTCTGCAAAAGAACGGTGAGATCAAGGTCATGGATTTCGGCATCGCCAAGATCCCGACCTCCGCTTCCGCGACGGGCGACAAAGCGGTCGGAACGGTGTACTATATCTCACCCGAACAGGCAAGCGGCAAGGAGACGGGGGCTTTTTCCGATCTGTATTCCGTCGGCATCCTGCTGTACGAAGCGGTCACGGGGACGCTTCCGTTCAAAGCGGAAAGCCCTATGGCAGTCGCCGCCATGCAGGTCAACGACGAGCCCCAGAACCCGCGCGATCTGGTCTTATCCATTCCCGTCGGCGTTTCGCAGATCATTCTGAAAGCGATGGCGAAGGACCCCGCCGACCGTTTCCGTTCGGCGCATTCCATGGCAAAGGCGATCGAATGGGTGCTGCGGAATCCCGACGTGATCTTCTCCCTCTCAAACGAGGTATCCTCCACCATCGGAGACACCAGCGTGGTTTCCATCGATATGATCGACACCGCCGAGATCAAGCCGTACGGCGAGGATGAGATCGCGCAGTCTTTGGGCAAGAAAGCCGTTTCCGACAAGGAAATGGAGCGGCAGAAGCGGAAAGAAAAGGAACTGCGGGATTCCAAAAAGAAAGCAAAGAAACGAAAAAAACGGGGCGGCAAGACCATGTTCCCCGTGATCTCGGGCATTTTTATCCCGTTTATACTGGTCGCGCTGACAGTCGGGATTCTGCTGGGCGCAACGTTTTTCAAAAATCTGTTCTTTACGGACGACGAAAACGCACCCGTTACGTTCCCGGATCTGGTCGGCAAGACATACAGCCCCGAATTGGTATCCCAGCTGCAAAACGGCGCTTACGGCGCGACATTCCAAATTGACGAGGGCGCCGTCACCTATTCCTACAATCCGGATTTCAAAAACGGTGAGATCATTCACACCGAGCCAAGCGGGAATACCAAAAAGAAAGCAAGCGTAGAACAGGGGCAGGCGGTGTTCCACTTCACGTCCATCGTGGTCAATCAGGTGCAGGTCATGAAAAACATGCCCGACATCGTCGGCTATATGCGCAACGACGCAAAGGTACTTCTGATCGGGAACTACGGAGTGGACGCGTCCTGCATTGAGTTTGCGACGGAAACGGAGAATCTCGG
>CAYPYA010000219.1:0-2326 GCA_964414775.1 uncultured Ruminococcus sp.
TCGGTACTCGTCCAGCGTGGTCGCGCCGATGCAATGCAGTTCCCCGCGGGCAAGCATCGGTTTGAGCAGATTACCCGCGTCCATAGCGCCGTCGCTCTTTCCCGCGCCGACGATGGTATGCAGCTCGTCGATGAACAGCAGAATCCTGCCCTCGCTCTTTTTGACCTCATTCAGGACCGACTTCAGACGTTCCTCAAACTCACCGCGGTATTTCGCACCCGCGATCAGCGCACCCACATCCAGAGAAAAAACGGTTTTGTCCTTCAAAGAGGACGGCACGTCCCCCGCGACAATACGCTGTGCAAGTCCTTCGGCGATCGCGGTCTTGCCGACGCCGGGTTCGCCGATCAGCACGGGGTTGTTTTTCGTTTTACGCGACAAAATCCGAATGACGTTCCGAATTTCCTCGTCCCGCCCGATCACGGGATCGAGCTTATTGTTCTTCGCCAGCTCCACCAGATCGGTTCCGTATTTTTGCAGTGCTTCATAGGTCGCTTCGGGATTGTCACCCGTGACGCGCGTATTGCCGCGGATCTCCTTCAACGCATTTTCCGTTTCCGCGCGGTCGATCCCCTTTTCCTTCAGCAACGCCTTGACCGACGCGTCCGGCTCGTCCAACAGGCTCAGAAACAGATGCTCGACGGACACATACGCATCCCCCATTCTCCCGGACAGCTTTTCCGCACCGTCCAGCACCTTGGACAGCTTTTGCGACAGGTACATTCCGCCGCCGGATACCTTCGGCAGTTTTTCGATCTCACGCAAGCAGGCGTCGGTCAGGGAAGGTGTATCCTTTCCGCATTTTTCCAACAGATGCGGGATCAGACCGTCCTCCTGCGTCAGCAGCGCATAGAGAAGGTGGACCTGCTCTAAGGTCTGGTTGCCGTACTCCATGGCAGTCTGCTGCGCTTTCTGCAAGGCTTCCGCGGATCGCGCCGTCAATTTTTGTTCATTCATAAATAGCACTCCTTTCAGGGAATGTTTCAAACCATTCGCATTTCCCCCGTTTGCAATGTCAGTATAGCCCTTAATTATGAATTTTTCTCTATTAAATTATTCTATTTATATGAATTTTTAGCACTCTACGGTTAAGAGTGCCAATGCATCGGATGAAGAAAGAGCCGTCTGCAGCAAAAGACGGCTCTTCAGTTTTTGAAAAGTAAGAATCAGACGCAGGAATCAATAGCGGAACGACGAGACCGTACGGACATCGAACCGATCCAAAACCGACTGGTTGACGACCACGGCGTCATAGAATGACTGAATATACGTGATCATCGCATCATCGATCAGAGGCTCCTCCACCTCGTCATACACCTTTTTGAGATCGTCGTCCGTCAGCTCATGCTTTTTCAGAACGAATATGCCGTACCCGTCCAGCTCGATGAGCAGGAACTCGCCTTCCTTGGCGTCCTTCAATTTCGACGCCAGCTCCGCGTTCTGACTCGCCAGTTCCAAAAGGTCCGGTTCGGAATAGGCATACAATGCGCCGTCTTCCGGCTTGGCAAAGGAGGCGTTTCCGGAAGAAAGCTCCGCATACTGACCTTCCGCATGTTTGCGCAGCACATCGCGGGACATGGCGGCAACCGCGTCGCTGCGGTCATAGCCTTTTTCGTCCAGCTCCAAACGGGTGATGATATGCCAGCCAAACTGGGATTCCACCAACGTATACTGACCGACCGTCAGCTTATACGACGCTTCCTCAAACGCATCGTCCATCGTTCCCTTGGTAAAGGTATACTGTACGCCGCTGTCCTGCGTATCCTTTTCATGATCGGTAAAGGTCGTGCTTCCGTTCAGGATCGCTTCGTAAACGGGTCTCGCTTCCTCCTCGGTCTTATACAGGATATGACGCACCGTCACATAGTTTTCGGAAAAATACGCGCGCGCATCCCGATCGACCATGGCGCTGCGCACCGTCTTTTCCACATCCCCTTTCAGTTCCTCGGGGTCAAGCGGTTTACGCAGGATCACGTAATAATAGGAATCCTCCTCGTCGGACAGCACCCATGTATTTTCAGCCGCTCCCGTCAGCTTTGCAAGCAGGGTTTCCGAAAACTCCAGATCCGAAACAAACGCATCGGTCTTGGTCACGCAGTCTTTCGCATCCGCATAATCCCCGATTTTTCCCGTTCCGCCGGAAAGCGCGGTATACGCAGCCTCCGCATCGCTCTTCTGCTTGAAGCGCAGATAGGAAACCTTCAGCATATGCTCCGCAAAATAGGATTGTACCTCCTGCGACGAAAAATCGGAAGCGAAATCATATTCGTACATCGCACGGGTCCCGTTGCTGTTGGTCACCACAAAGCTGTACAGATAGCCCTCC
>CAYPYA010000220.1:0-2054 GCA_964414775.1 uncultured Ruminococcus sp.
CAAATGCGCGCCGGAGGAATTCCAAAAGGGGGTGGCTTTGATTGCGGGAGCAATCAACTCAACGCCCCTTTTGGCTGATTTCTTTGGGTACTTTCTTGTTCAGCGACAAGAAAGTACCGCTCTCCGCCCGCAGGCGGCAAAGAATTCCCGCATCCGCCCGATTTGGGATGTACCGAACACGGGGCAATGTGAGATGATTGTTGCCTGTGGCCGGGCTCTCTCCTCAGAGGGAGGCAAATTACGGTTTATCGACAGTCTCGTACGGCGCAACCCGGTAAAATGGGTTACGCCGTTTTTCTGCCTGTTAGTGTCTTTCCCTCTTAATGGATATCCTTCTTCGTATATTTCAGAGAAGCGATCACAATCCCGCCGATTCCCAAGGCGGCGCCAATGGCGACCATGGCTCCGTCCAGCCTGCCATTTGAAACAATGTCGGCGCCCTCGCAATATCCAAAGGGCGTTATGTATTTCAGAAACTCCGCCACGTCGGCAATATTCGCGATCAGGTTCAGAAAATACATCATCGCGGCAATGCCAAGACCCACCCCTGCGCTGCCTCTGCGGAGGAATGCCGAGATCCCGAAGCAGATCCCCGCAAGCTCAAGCTGGAGCAGATAATAACCCAGATGCAGAAGGCTGATCTCCTTCCAGGGGATCTCTTCGCCCACCGCGGCGATGGAGCCCACGGAAATGGCATAGATGATCAGATTCATCCCTGTGATCTGGATCAGCACGGCGATGAGCTTTTCCGTAATGATCCTTCTGCGGCTGACCGGATGGGTCAGCAGAAATTCCGCGGTTTTGTCCTTTTCCTCCTTGCTGAGAATACCGACCGCGCAGAGAGAGGCGAAAAACGCGCCGCCCAGCCCCAAAACATTGCCGCACTCGATGGCGTAAAACCCTATGAGCGTCCCGAAATTCAGACGATCCATTCCGAACGCCTCGGTAAAAGAACCCATGGAGGCGAACATATCACTGACACTGCTCATCTGCCCCTTCATCTCCGGGAAGAGAAAAACGCAGATCGCGAGAAGCGCCCCAATGGAAGCCGTCCATATCAAAAACGCGGCCTTGCCCTGTCTCAATTCGTGTTTTACAAGCGTCATGCCGTCTCACCGTCCTTCTCATAATAATGCAGGAATACTTCCTCCAGATCCGGCTCCGTCACCGTAAGGTCTTTGACCTGTCCGGCGGACAGTGTGCGGAGCAGGCTGTTCATGTCACCGCTGTAAAGAAAACTGACGCAGTCCCCGGTATCCTTCCTGTCCCGAATGCCCTCCGTTTGCCCTAAGTCCACCGCGCCGTGGACGGTAACGCGCTTCGCGCTCGTCTTCGACAGGTCATCCACGCTGCTGCAGGCAATGATCCTGCCGTCCCGAATAATCGCCGCCCGGGTGCAGTTGCGCTGGATCTCCGGCAGAACATGGCTGGAGAGAAAAACCGTTGCGCCGTCCTGATTTCTCTCCCGCAGAATATCAAAGAACTCTTTTTGCATCAGCGGGTCAAGTCCGCTGGTGGGTTCATCCAGCACCAGCAGCTCCGGCCGATGCTGCAGCGCGCAGACAATAGCCACCTTCTTTCTGTTGCCGAAGGACAGCTCATCCACCTTTCGGGCTGTATCAAGCTGCAAACGCTCACAGAGCGTTTTCGCCTCCGCCCCGCAATCCTTTTTCCGCAGATCGGCAGACAGCTTCAGCACATCCTTCACCTTCATGCCCGGGTAAAATACCGCCTCCGAGGGCAGGTAGCCGATATCCCGTAAAATGGATTCCTTTTCTTTTGTGACATCCGTCCCCCATATCCTTGCACTGCCGGAGGTAGGGGCGATCAGCCCCAGCAATGTGCGGATCGTGGTGGATTTCCCGGCGCCGTTTGGCCCAATGAAGCCGAAAAACTCGCCCTGCTCCACCGTCAGGTCAAGATCCAGGATCCCTCTTGCCTTACCGTAGTATTTCGTCAGCTTTGCCGTTTGGATCATTTCCATATTCCGTCACTCCTTCCGAAGATAGATACTCTTCCAAAAATTCATCAGCTTTGTAAAGCCCTTTTCCATC
>CAYPYA010000221.1:0-1509 GCA_964414775.1 uncultured Ruminococcus sp.
CGCTTGCCCTGCCTGTTCGTCCCCCTGACCAGCCGTCTGCGCTCGCCGTCCAGTCCGTCCATGTCCTCGTACAGAATCCCCTGCTTATCGCAGAACACCACGTCCCCGACCCCCAGATTGCATAGCATCCGACCGATGGCAAGTCCCGCCGCGCCCGCGCCGCAAACGGTCACGGTCACGTCCTCGACGCGCTTGTTCACCACGCGCAAGGCGTTCAGCACCCCCGCCGAAACGACGATCGCCGTCCCGTGCTGGTCGTCGTGGAAGATCGGAATGTCCGAGACCTCCTTGAGCCGCCGTTCGATCTCAAAGCAGCGCGGCGCGGAGATGTCCTCCAGATTCACGCCGCCGAACGACCCCAACAGCAACTGCACGGTGCGAACGAACTCGTCCGTGTCCTGCGTGCGGATGCAAAGCGGGATCGCGTCCACGTTGCCGAACTCCTTGAACAGCAGGCATTTGCCCTCCATCACCGGCATTCCCGCTTCCGGTCCGATGTTGCCCAAGCCCAGGACTGCGCTTCCGTCGGTGATGACCGCGACGGTGTTCCAGCGCCGCGTCAGCTGATAGGACAGCTCCGGCTCTCTTTGAATGGCAAGACACGGCTCGGCGACGCCGGGCGTGTAGGCAAGGCTCAACGCTTCCCGTGTGGACGCGTTGGTGCGCGTCGCGATCTCGATCTTTCCTTTCCATTCAAAATGCTTTTGCAGGGATTGTTCTCGAATACTGCTCATGTTGTTTTTACCGTACCTTTTTCAAATTTCAAATATCAAATATTGACAAGTATGTGTTTTCACAATGGCGAAAGAATAAAAGAAAATGAATGAAAATCCCGAAAGGAGCAAAGTCTGAAAAATAAATTTTTCAGACTGGAAGTCTAAAAAAGGAATGGTCATATTTATGATGAAACGAAATGCACTCGCGTTCTGTTTGGCGGTGGTGTTGCTGGTTTCGGTGCTTGTCCTGCCGGCAAACGCGCTTTCCACCCAAAAACAGAACTGGTTTTTCAAGCCGAACGGCGACAAACAGCCGCAGCTGTTGGGCGGCAGTCCGCTGCTTTCGCAATACGACGTGCTCGCGCTCGGCTCTCCGGACGACAAGGTCGTCTACCTGACCTTCGACGCGGGCTATGAAAACGGGAACGTCGCCAAGGTACTGGACGCTCTGCAAAAGCACCAGGCGCCCGCCGCGTTCTTCGTCCTGCCCGGACTGCTCAAGCACAATCCCGAGATCGTCACACGCATGGTGAACGAGGGACACACCGTCTGCAACCACAGCACCTCCCACCGCGATATGTCCGGTGTGACAAGTCTCGACGCGTTCCGCGCCGAATTGCAGGGTATCGAGGAGGCGTACAAGACCCTGACGGGCTTGGATATGCCCAAATACTTCCGACCGCCCGAGGGCAGCTTTTCGGAGCAGACGCTCGCGTTCTGCAAGCAGCTCGGCTACAAGCCCGTGTTCTGGTCGTTCGCCTACGCCGACTGGGACAACAACAAGCAGCCGTCT
>CAYPYA010000222.1:0-7790 GCA_964414775.1 uncultured Ruminococcus sp.
TCCCAGCCGCCGTAGGTCGCTTCGGCAAGAAGGGTATACCCGCCTGCGGCGTTGGGGAAGAAGGTCACGCAGCCGTTGGGCATAAAGACGCGTGCCGGGGTGGTCCCGTGCTGCACGAACGCCGCCATGCACGCCGCGCGCCGATCCGCCGCTTCGGTGTCGGACGGGACGGACAGCTCTTTTTTGCACACAAAGAAATCGGGAAGGGAATTCAGCGCCTCGTCCAGCGTCACGTTTCGCTGCTGCAATTGCTTGGCGACCAGCAGGCAGAGCAGGACCCCGTCGTTGACGTAGGGACAGCGAAGCGCGCTCTTGCGTTCGGGGTCGTCCCCGTCGGTGTAGAGCAGCACCTCCTTGCCCATGTTGCGCAGGTATTCCTCCACCACATGCGGAACGCGGGTCGGCAGGCAGACCTGCTTTTCGTCCCCTTCCGCGGCGGCAAGGGCGACCAGATGCCAGTAGGTCAGCGGCTTGCCGCTCTTGGTGTAGGCGCATGCCCGCCGTCCGTCGGGGGAAACGGTGAAGCTGTCGGACTGCTCTCCGTAGCAAACGTCCGCTCCCAATTGGCTTGCGTTCGAGTAAAGAAATTCCCCCGCGTCGTCCCGGCGGGAGACCGAGAAGCCGACGCCGGACAGCGAGCCGACCTGATCCTGTAACCAGACGCAGTAGCGGCACAGCACGCGATCCTCCCGTTCGGGCGACCACGCGGGAAGCGGGGTCACGCAGGAATCGAAGTCCCTGCCCGCCAGCCGCGCGGTGATCTCACGCTGGGCAGAGCGCGTCAGGGGCAGACCGTTTTTGTCGCAGAACCAGAAGCGCACTCTGCCTACGCTTTCCTGCAGATCCACATAGACCGCCATGTCCAGCCCATATTGCTCCACCGCGAACATGGTCACGGCGGGGAACGCGTCACCAAGCTCGCAAACGGACGCGCCCGCGTCCCGTGCGCCGCGCGAGAGCAGCTCCGCGTAGAGTTTTCCGCCCTCCGATGCGCCGTGCAAAACGCCCAGCTTCAAAGGCTTGCCCTTGGATTTCAGGGCTCTGCCGAGCTGTACGCAGAAGCCGCTGTCCAGCTTTTCGCGGCTTCCGACGATGCATTCGTCCCCGAACAGCCGCTCGGTCACGCTTCCGAAGCGGTGGCGTTCGCCGATCCGGGCGTTCTCCCCGACCGTAAGCCCGCCCCGCAGACGCACGCCGGGCCTGAGGACGGCGTTGTTTTCCAGCACCGTGTTCGCCCCGATCACGCACCCGGCGGGGACGACGCAGTTTTCGCCGATGCAAACGCCGGAGCAAAGGATGCTGCCCTCTACCCGCGCGTTTTTGCCGACGGTCACGCGGTCGTGCAGGATGCTGTTTTTCACCGACGCGCTCGGCGCAAGCACGCATTCCGATCCGCTCACGGTCTGCCCGCCGGACAGCGACATGCAGCAGCGGTAGTAGCTTTCGGGCGTGCCGATGTCCCACCAGCGGGCGGGAAGCACCTCTCCGCACAGCTCCACGCCCTTGCGCAGCAGCAGCGGGAACAGGTCGCGCCCGAAGTCGTAGCAGACGTCCGGCGGCACGATATCCAGCAGCGAGCGGTCCAGAATATAGATGCCGGTGGAGATCAGATCGGAGAAGGTGTCCCGCCAGGACGGCTTTTCCGAAAAGCCGACGATGCGGCTTCCGTCCAGCGAGACGACGCCGAACTCTCCGGGCGCATCCGCGTGGGTCAAAAGCAGGGTGGCGAGGCGGTGCTCCTTCTTGTGCCGCTCGTATGCCTGCCGCAGAGCGTTTTTGCGTTCGTCCGCAAGCACCGTGTCGCCGGACAGGATCAGAACCGTTTCGGCAAGGCGGTCCTTCAGCGCACGCACGCTCCCCGCACTCCCCAGCGGAACGCTTCCCTTGACCGTTTGCAGGGAAAGGTTGGGGTCGCGGTAGGAATCGAACGCATCGGGCAGGGCACAGACGGTCATCAGCGCGTCGTTCCAGCCGTTTTCCTTGAGGACGGCGGTCAGCCTTGTCAGAACGGGAACGCCGCAGACAGGGACCAGCGGCTTGGGCAGGTCGTCCGTGATCGGGGACAGGCGCGAGCCGATCCCGCCCGCAAGCAGAACGACTTCGGCTTGATATTGGTTTTCCATATGCAAAGACATCCTTTCGCAACATGTTTGGGGATATTGTTCCCGCAAACGTTCGCTTTCATGACGTTTTTTCGGATTTTTACGATTCTTTGGGAATCAACCCTTGACAAGCAGGCAAAAAAAGGGTATATTGATATTCGTAAAAGACTGACTTGCCGTGACTGTTAGAAGGCAAAGGGCAAGCGGATGCTTTCGGATGCGTTGGGATCGGAAAAGCGGTTCAAACGCGCCGTGAAAAAAGAGTAAGGTGATACGTTTGAAACGGGCAGAAGCGGGATTGCTGTGCCTTTCGCGGGAGGATCTGCCGCTGTGTGCGCCGACTGTCGTCGCCATCGGCAATTTCGACGGAGTGCATCTGGGACATCAGGCGCTGCTTGCCTGCCTGACGCAGACGGCAAAGCAGAAGGACGCGCTTCCGCTGGTTTTTACGTTCAAGGAGAACCCCAAGGTGCTGTACTGCGGGGCAAAATACCTGTACGGGGCACAGCAGAAGCGGCGGCTGTTTGCCGAAGCGGGCGTCAAGGCGGTGTATGAAGCCGACTTTGCGCAGGTGCAGAACATGAGCTGTGAAGCGTTCGTGCGGGAGTTTCTGATCGAACGGCTGAACTGCCTTTCGGTCGCGGTCGGGAGCAACTTCCGGTTCGGGAACGGCAGGCGCGGGGACGCGGACACGATGTGCAGGCTTTTGCGGGAGCATGGCTTGGAGGGAACTGTTGTCCCGCCGGTCTGCGTCGACGGGAAGGAGGTCTCCTCCAGCGCCATCCGACGCGCATTGGAAGCGGGGGATCTGCAGGCGGTGCAGACCATGCTTGGCAGACCGTACAGCGTGTATCTGCCGGTGAGCAGAGGGAAACGGCTGGGGCATACCATCGGCTTCCCCACGATCAATCAATTGCCCTCGACCGACAGACAGCTTCCCAAATTCGGGGTGTATCTGTCGGAAGCGGAGTTTTGCGGAAAGACCTATCGCGGGCTGACAAACGTCGGGGTGAAACCGACGGTATCCTCCGAGGCGCGTCCGCTGTACGAGACGCATCTGTTGGAGTATGAAGGGAACGAGGAGCTGTACGGCGTGACCGTGAAGCTGACCTTGAAGCGTTTTCTGCGTAAGGAACGCTGTTTTTCCCGTATAGAGGACCTGCAGGCACAGATCCAAAGCGATCTTGCGTCCTTGCAGAAATCGGAAAGGACGACCTTATGAAACGATTCAGCGTGATTCTTGCCGCCTTGCTGGCGGCTTTGACGGTTCTTGCGGGGACGGTTTCGGCGTTTGCGGAGGTCAGCGGCAATGCCTCGGAGGCTTCTTCGGGCGTTTCCGACGCGTCGAGTGCATCGGACACCTCGTCGGGGAAGGAGATCCTGCCGTATACCGCTAAGAACGCGGCGGCGGCGTACTGCGTCAACACCAAACAAATGCTGTACAGCGAGCGCGGGGACGAGGTCTTTGCGCCGGGCGCGGCGTGCAAGCTGATGGCGACGATGGTCGCGTTCGACCTGATCAAGGACAGCAACCACCCGCTTTCGACCGAGGTCGAGGTCAAAACGGAGTGGGTACAGGGCAGCTATTCCGTGGGAGACCTCAGCTCGCCCTACCTCAATCTGGAGGGCGGCGAAAAATATACGCTGGAGTACCTGTTCAACGCTTCGCTGGTCGCCAACGCCAACGACGCCTGCGCGGTGCTGGTCAACTACTGCGCGAAAAACATCCTGTCCGGCACGGAAGCCGACTTTGTGAACCGTATGAACGATCGGGCAAAGGAGCTGGGCATGCAATCGACCGTGTTTGAAACCGCCGTCGGCTACGGCGCAAAGGGCAGGACCACCGTTTCGGACATGGCGATCCTCGGGGCGGCGTTCTATTATTATAACGATCTGGTGCAGATGGCGAACCAGCCGTCGTACGGACGCATCAAGAACAAGAACTATCTCAAATCCGACTTCGTCCTGTCCGGCTATGTGATGAAGGGCGTGCTGGGCATGATCGCGGGGCAGTCGTCTAAGGAGAGCGGCTACTGCGTGATCACCGCGTACGAAACGGAGGACGCCGTGTACGTGTTCGTTGCGGCAAACGCGTCGGGCGAACGCCTCGACGACAAGGGCGTGCGCTCCTTCGATCGGGGCAACGCGTACGAGGATATCCACGGGATGATCCCGTATATCACGTCGCGGTATACGTTTCTGGAGGTCTGCAAGCCGGACGACATCGTGACGGAGCTGCGCATGGGCGACGGCGCGGAAAAGGACTTTCTGCTGCTGGTCCCGTCCGAAAGCGTCTCGAAGATGGTTGCCGATCCGGACGGCAAGACGATCGAAAAGCGGATCGAATACAACACCGAACGGGTCTACGAGGGAACGTTCAACGACAAGACGGTCCGGATGACCGACGCGCCGGTCAAGCAGGGGGATGTGTTGGGTCGTGTGACCTATCTGCTCGGCGGGGAGGAGCTTGCCACCGTCGATCTGCTGGCGCAGACGTCGGTGGAGACCAACGCGCTCAAAACCACCTTTGCCGGCATCGCGGATTTTCTGTTCAACGGCTCGATGGGGACGATCCTGAAGATCACGCTTGGCGTGGTCGCGCTGTGGGTGCTGATCTCTCTGGCTCTGGTCATCAAACGCTTTGTCGACCGCATCAGGGACCGGAAAAGAAAATAAAAACGTGAAAAAATGAAAAAAAGACTTGCAATGTCGGCATATTTGTGATAAAATAACGCCGATAGGCAGATGCGCCGTTTCGGCGGCGAACGAAATATTACGAGCGTGTCTCGAAAAAAGGAAAGGATCCCGTAAACATATGTCGATTTTACAGTATATCATCGGAGGGGCTATTTTCGCTCTTGCCATCGCTTTGGTCTTTTGCGTCTCGAAGCAGCAGGGCAAGAGAAAGGGTCTGGAAAACGTCATCAGCGGCAACTCGTCCAGCAATTCCTATCTGAATAAGACGGAAGCCGCCAAGAAGGGCAAGAAGTTCGAGCGCTGGACGGTCATTCTGGCGGTCGTGTTTGCCGTTCTGGTGGTCCTGCTGTATATCATCACCACGGTGGATACCAATAAGAAGAACGATACGTCCGACACGTCCTCCGGCGCGGCGGTCTCGCAGACCGTTTCGACGGGAACGACTTCGACCGCGGCTTCGACGGGAACGACCTCTACCGCGGCTGCTTCAACGCCCGCGGAGGAAACGTCCGCGCAGTAAGGCTGAACAGCTTTGCGATGTATACAGAGCAGCTTTGATCGGTTTGCGAAATCGAGACAATCGATATTGTCTCGATTTTTGTCTATCGGCTATGTTTGCCGTTCGCAATCGTCCCCGATGATCACAAAAGCGGAAAGGAAGCACGACGCATGGAAACGAAACGTGATACGAAACGTGAAACGTTCATCGTATTTGACGGAAACAGTCTGCTCAACCGCGCGTTTTACGGGGTCAGACCGCTGTCCAACCAGGCGGGACTGCCGACCAACGCGGTGTTCGGGTTTGTCAACATCCTGCAAAAGGCGCTCTCGTCGGTCGAGGGCGGGAAGCCCGCCTACGCGGCGATGACGTTCGACCTGCGCGAGCCGACGTTCCGCCACAAGGCGTGCGCGTTCTACAAGGCGAACCGCAAGGGGATGCCGGAGGAGCTGGCGCTGCAGCTTCCGTATGCCCGCAGGGTCGCGCAGGCGATGGGCTTGCGGGTGTGCGAGCTTGCCGGCTTTGAGGCGGACGATCTGATCGGGACGCTTTCGGCTGCGTTTGCTTCACGGGGGACGGACTGCATCCTGGTGACGGGCGACCGCGACAGCTACCAGTTGGTCGGGGAACACGTCACGGTGCATCTTGCCGCCAACCACGAAACGCGCGTGATCGACACGGACGCGCTGCGTGAGCTGTACGGCGTTTCTCCCAGACAGATGATCGAGGTCAAGTCGATCATGGGGGACGCGTCGGACAACATTCCGGGCGTTGCCGGTATCGGGGAAAAGGGTGCGCTGAAGCTGATTACGCAGTACGGCGATTTAGAGGGCGTTTACGAGCACATCGACGAGATCAAGGGAAGCATACATGACAAGCTGCTTGCCGGGAAGGAATCGGCGTATACCTCCCGCTTTCTGGCGGAGATCCGATTGGACGCGCCGATCGACACACAGCCCGAGACCTACCGCTATCGGGGCGCGGACGTGAACGCGCTGCGCGCGCTGTACGCGGAATTGGAGTTCCGCAAGCTGTCAGAGCAGCTGCCGGAGGAAACCGACCTGCCGAAAACGGACGGTCTGCCGGAGACCCCGACGGAGATCGATGCAAACGCCGGGGACATTCGGGCAAAAACCGTCGCATTGTATCCGAAAGAGCAGTCGGTCGCGGTATACGACGGGGAAGCATTGTACGCGATCCCGTGGGAGCAGGCGGGCGCGCTTTTGAACGCGGACCGCACCGTGGTGCTTTGGTCGCTCAAGGAATGGCTGCACGCGCTTTGGGCGCACGGCTTGGAGGACTTCCCCTGCAAAGCGGAGGACCTTTCGCTGCTTGCCTACCTGTCCGCGCCGACGGACAACGGCATTTCGTTTGACAAAACGGTGTTCCGCTGTCTGGGAGAAAACGTCCCGCCGCAGCCGCAGGCACATTTGTTCTTTTTACTGCAGGAACGCCTGCAAGCGTCCATGACGGACGCGATGCGAAAGCTGTATACCGATATGGAATTGCCGCTGGCAAGGGTGCTGGCGGAAATGGAGCGCGTCGGGTTCTGTCTGGACGTCGGGCAGCTGCAATCGTTCACCGAACAGCTGGGGCGGGAGATCTCCGTGTACGAGCAGGAGATCTATGAACTCGCGGGGCATCCGTTCAACCTCAATTCCACCAAGCAGTTGGGAGAGGTGCTGTTTGAGGAACGCGGACTGCCGCACTACAAAAAGACCAAGTCCGGCTATTCGACGGATGCGGAAACGCTGGAAAAGCTGTCCTACGACCCGCTGGTACAGCGTCTTTTGGACTACCGCAAGGCGGCAAAGTTAAAATCTACCTACGGGGACGGACTGCTCAAGGTGGTGTCTCCCGACGGGCGGGTGCATACCACGTTCAAGCAGACCGTGACGCAGACGGGGCGGCTGTCCTCCGCAGACCCGAATTTGCAGAACATCCCGGTGCGGACCGAAAAGGGACGGCAGTTAAGGCGGTTCTTTGTCGCAAAAGAGGGCTGGCTGCTGGTGGACGCGGACTATTCGCAGATCGAGCTGAGACTGCTGGCGCATATTGCGGGGGACGAGGCGCTGATCAAAGCGTTCCGTTCGGGTGCGGACATCCATACCGCGACCGCCGCGCAGGTGTTCGGCGTGTCGGAGCAGGACGTGACCCCACAGATGCGCAAATCCGCCAAGGCGGTGAATTTCGGCATCATTTACGGCATCGGGAAGTACTCGCTTTCGCAGGATCTCGGTATTTCGGTGCGGGAAGCGGACGCGTATATCCAAAGCTATTTTGCCAAGTACCCGAAGATCCGCTCCTACATGGAGCAGACAAAGGCGTTCGCCGCCGAGCATCTGTACGTTGAAACGCTGTTCGGGCGGCGCAGGGAGATCCCCGAATTGGGACAGAAAAACAAGGTGCGGTACGCGTTTGGGGAGCGCGTTGCGATGAATACGCCGATCCAGGGGACGGCGGCGGATCTGATCAAGTTTGCGATGATCCGC
>CAYPYA010000223.1:0-3336 GCA_964414775.1 uncultured Ruminococcus sp.
CCAGACCGGTCAGCCGAAAAAACAGATCCGCCGCCGCTCCGAACACGATCAGCATGCCGCCGATCTCCGCCATGGTATGCGTGCCGGACGCGATCGAAGCGGCGATTCCCTTGCTTTGCAGATACGGCGTTTGCGTCAGACCGCCGCAGTTCGGACGCAGGACCGCATACAGCACACTCGCCGTCAGAAGCGAAGCGAACGCCTGCGCCAACACCAGACGCATCCCGAAGGACGCGTCCCCGAACAGGGAATGACCGACCACGCCCGTCAGGAACGGAAGCGACGCGAGATTCGAAAAGCCGCACAGGAATTCCGCACGCGTCTTGCCAATCTGCCCCGCCTCATACAACTGCATCGCGCTCCGCGCGCCGACCGGAAACCCGCAAAGGACCCCGAGCAGCAGAACCGTTCCCTCCACGCCGAACGGAAAACGGTACAGCAGCCTTGCGGGCTGCGACGTGACCAGCATTCCGGAGATGCAAAGCGAAACGAACAGCGACGGAAATACGGTTTTCCCGAAAAACAGCAGTTTGGCGTAAGTCGCCTGCCCTGACAGCTCGGGAAACAGCAGCAGCACCGCAAAGAAAGCGCAAAGGAGCAAAAAGGCAACCCATTCTTTTCGTTTCATAAAATCACCACAGCACCAATATACTTGTCTTGCAGGCGAATCTATGCAACACGAAAGAGGAACTTCATGAACAGGATGACATTTTCGGAAGGCGTATACATCGAGCTGCGCGGCAACCGACGGCTGGTCGCGGAGGGGATCGACGCATTATTGGTTTATGAAGACACCAAGATCACGGTCGGCGCGGGAAAGCAGCGTATTTCGTTTTTCGGGAACCGATTGGAGATGCGCTTCCTTTCGGAGGACCGCATCGTGATCGAGGGCGATCTGCGCGGTCTGCAATACGAGGACATACCCGAGCATGAGAAAGGAGCGCAGCCGCGATATGTATAAATTCCTGCACAAGCTGTTCGGCGCTTACACCATCCGATTGCAGGGAGAAAACGTTCTGTCGTTCGTGCGGCGGTTATCGGAGAAAGACATCCTGTTCTGGGACTTTCGCGCCAAAGAGGGCGCATGGGAGCTGAAGACCTCGCTTGCCTGCGCGGAGCCGCTGATGAACAACGCCGAAGAAGAAAAGGTGCAGTCGGAGATCATACACACCTACGGACTGCCCTTCCTGCTTGCGAAATACAAAAAACGCCCCGCCCTGCTGATCGGAATGCTGTTGGGGCTTGCGCTGATCTTCTACGCGGAACTGTTCGTCTGGAAGATCAGCGTCAACGGAAACACCTCGCTTTCCGAGCAGGAGATCATTCAGGCGTTGGACGAATACGGGATCCGTGTGGGCAGCTACATCCCGCATATCTCGGTCCTGCAAGCGCAAAACGACTTTCTTTTGAAGTATAAGGATATCTCCTCGGTCGCCATCAATATCAAGGGAACGCATTTGGAGATCGAGGTTTTGGAGCGGACGCACGCGCCGGAATTCGTTGACAAGACCGGCTTTTGCAACATCGTCGCCGCCTCCGACGGCATTTTGCAAAGCATAGAGGTCGCAGACGGGACGGCGATGGTCAAGGTGGGAGACACCGTGACGGAAGGACAGCTTCTGATCAGCTCGTTCACGGTCAACGGAAGAAATCTGTACTATCCGCACCACGCGCGCGCCAAGGTCATGGCGCAGGTGTACGGCTCCTATTCGATCGCCGTCCCGCTCGAAAGCAGCGTCAAGCAGTACACCGGACGGCAGACGCACAAAACGACCCTGACGCTGATGGGCAAAGACTTTGACCTGTTCCTGTCGGAAAACAGTCCGTACGAACGTTTTGACGCCGAGGTGGAAACAGAGCCGTTCCGTCTGTTCGGATTCATTGAAACGCCGCTGGTTTGCACCCGCGTCTGCTATCGGGAATACCAAACGAAGACCGTCCTTCTGTCAAAGGAGCAGGCAATGCAGGACGCGCTGGACGCGTTGGAAGCGTGGCGCGGACGGCAGACGGATGAAATTTTGGAATGCACACACGTTTTGGAATACGACGAAATACAAAACGCTTACGTTTTGAACGCAAGCGTCATATTTCTGAAAGATATTGCAAAGGACAGCCCGCTCGCACCCGGCGAGCAGCCGCCCGAATCGCTCAAGCCGCCGGAGATCCAAGCGCACTAACGCGCAAACAGATCGTTCCCGTGACAATCCACCGCGACCGTCAGCGGGAAGCGGTCAAACGTCAGCCTCTTGACCGATTCGCACCCCAGCTCCGGGAATGCGATCTCCTCGCAGGACGTGATCTTGGAAGCGCAGAACGCGCCCGCACCGCCGACCGCGATCAGGTAGACTCCCCCGCTTTCGCGGATCGCACGCACGACCTCTTCCGATCTGCCGCCTTTTCCGATCGTCCCCTTCATACCGCGGCGGTACAGCTCGGGGGCAAACGCGTCCATACGGCAGGAGGTCGTCGGGCCGAACGAGCCGCAGACGCGTCCTTCGGGCGCGGGGGTCGGGCCGGCGTAATACACAAACGAACCCGCAAGCGGAAACGGCAATCGTTCGCCCGCCTCCAGCAAAGCGTGTATGCGTTTATGTGCGGCGTCACGGGCGGTATACACCGTACCGGACAGATAAACGGTATCTCCCGCCTTCAGGCTCGGGATCCAAAGCATAGCATCCGCAACACAAAGTGATCTCATTGCATCCGTTCCGTCAACTTTCGTTTGGTTTCTTCCGTCGCGGCGTACAGCAGCTCTTCCGTCTTACGAAGCTCTTCCGTAATGCCGCCCATATGCTCGGAGAACAGATCCGCCGCCTGACTGATCACCTCGCAGCGGTCCTTGACCTCCTCGAGAGCAAGGCTCAGCTTCTCTTCGGCGCAAACGCGCGTATCCGATAGGATCTTGTCCGCTTGCTTTTGCGCATCGGTAACGATCTCTTCGGCGTGCCTGTCCGCATCGGCAATGCGCTGCCCGATGCTGGCGT
This sequence comes from uncultured Ruminococcus sp., assembly GCA_964414775.1. Classification (GTDB taxonomy): domain Bacteria; phylum Bacillota; class Clostridia; order Oscillospirales; family CAG-382; genus Coliplasma. The sequence goes on from CAYPYA010000223.1 coordinate 2,985, forward strand.
GCAAAAGAAGGTTTTCCTGTTCCTGTCTGCTTCTCAGCTCGCTGCTTTCCCGCAAGCCGGCGATCTCCCGATCACGCTCGGCAAGCAATTCCCTGCACTTTGCAAGCTCCCGCTCGCACCCTTCCAGTTTTTCCCTGCATTGGGTCAGCTCACCTTCGCAGCGGGTAAGCTTCTCATCCTGCTCCTTTGCTTGCTTTTGCTGTTCCGACAGAGAAGCCTCCAATTGCTGTACACGGTCCTTCATCGCAGCTTCTTTTTGTGTGAAAGACTGCGACATATCCATCAAAAAGGAATCGACCTGTTTGCGGTTATATCCACGCAGCGACCTGGCAAACATCGAATCATTCATTTT
>CAYPYA010000224.1:0-2090 GCA_964414775.1 uncultured Ruminococcus sp.
ACGGAGCGGAAGTTTTTTATTTTCTTACATCTACATCGAACACCGCCAGATACGGACGGTGGTCGGAAACGATCATTTGCGGAACGGACGCAAAGACCGGGCGCAAGGACGCGGAAGCGAAAATATAATCGATCTTTTCGGTCGGATGATCCGATGGATAAGACAGCATCGGGTCGTCGGATATGTCCGCCGTATCCCTAAGCAAAGCGCGGATGGGATTTAGCAGCGGATCGTTCGGATGCAGATTGAAATCTCCGGTCAGGATCACGGGAAAGGGAGAAGCCTTGATCTGCGAAACGAGCGTATCCACCGCGTTTTTTGCTTCCGAGGGATTCAAGCCGAAATGGGTGACCAGCAGGGTGATCCCCCCCGCGACCGGCAAAACCGCTTTCGCGATGCAGCGGCTCTCATACGGATAGACGCCCTTTTCCCGAACGATCGGGTCGGGGATCGGAATATTCTCCGTTTGGGAAAGCGTTTTCTTGGAAAGGATCGCGTTCCCGTACGGGCCGCCGTTGGGCACTTCGATGGCGGGTGCGAAATAGCACCGATAGCCGATACGCTCCGCAAGAATGCTTGCCTGTGCCTGATACGCATCGGACATACCTTCCCCGCGCACCTCGTTCAAGCCCACCACGTCCGGGTCAAAGCAACGGATCGTGTCGGCAAACAGCGCAAAATCGATCTTCCCTTCCGCCGAAAGAAACGAACGGCAATGCTGAATATTAAAGGTTAGAACACGTAACTGCATGGTTATGACCATCCCTTTTATGAGAAGATTCGTTCAAAGAAGCGGAAGGATGCGGGTCTTACCCAGTTGCACTCGTTGGAGAAGATCAGCGCAAAGCCGACTAAGAACGTCATGACGCACAGCGCCGCGCATACAAGGAAGAAACGGAAGGATGTGCTGTCCGAGCATTTCTGATTGACCTTTGTGCAGATCTCCAACAGCACCAGCAGTCCAAGCAGCAGCAGCGGAAGCATGATATCTCCGATGTATCGCAGGCATACGCCCCCGAGGCACAGATCCACAAATGACATCAGCACCACAAGCGCAAGCAAAAGCAGATAGAACGCTTTCTTCACCGGCTGTTTCTTCGTCACAAAGCCCTGTGCAACACCCGCCCAGGACATCGGGAAGTAGAGTGCGCCTATGTTATGCGCCGCAGAGAAGAAGTACTGCCCGTAGGTATCCAGCGCCAGATGAGACGGGTTCAGATACGGGAACAGTCCGCCGAAACGCGGCGCTTGCAGGAAGTAATGCACGATGGTTTCCCCGAACAGCGCGGGCGTGATATGATTATACGAAATGTCGTTGAGCGTCAGCTGGTAGGTCGCGCCGAACTCGAACGGAGAATCGAAACGAATATAGTTATAGTACATGATCGGAATCACCCCGATCAGCAGCGGCACCAGGAACGAGCAAGCGTCGATGAGCTTTTGCGAAGTCGCGCGTCCGCGCTCGGTCAGAACCGCGATAAACGGAGGGATCAACGCCGCGGCGTACAGAACCATCGTCGGGCGGGACGCGAGCGTCAGAACCAGAGAAAGTCCGGACAATGCGAACCAAACGCGGCGCAGAACCTTCCGCTTACTGTTCAGCGCGGTAAACGCAAAGCAGAGGGTAAGCGACAGCATGGCAAGTCCCGACGAGAACGGAACATAGTACATATTCGACGAGACCGCGTTCATCGGGAACAGCGCGCCGAACACCAAGGCAGGAAAGCCCAGACAGAACAGCAGAAGCGGCATTTTCAGACGGAAGTACTTCACGATCTGCAAAAATGCGGTAAACAACGCCCCCGTCCCTATGAGCAACAGCACCATGCTCATAAAGAAATCGTTCGGCACCGATCCGGTCAGAATATACACCGGATACATGATCAGCAAAACGGGTGCGATCCCGAAGTAGCAATAGAAATGCCCGTTGTAGTAAGCGCGGTCCCAATACGCGCTGCTGTACGCGGTGGACGACGAGTTGCGCTCCGTAATATCATACGGGTTTTCCAGCGTTTCCAGCTTCGCCGGATCAAAGCCGACATCGATGTCTACCCTGCCCTCGTGCAAAGCGGTGAACAGCTGCTGATACG
>CAYPYA010000225.1:0-1925 GCA_964414775.1 uncultured Ruminococcus sp.
TCCGTCCTTTGACGACCGCATCTGCGCCGCAACGCATCTGCGGGCACTGGAGCTGATCGGAAGTGAGGACGTCGGCGTTAACATCGCGTTCCAGTTTTCCGCAAGGGAGGAGCAGGGCTACAAGGGCGCCATGACGACGGCATATCGGCTCGACCCCGACCTTGCCATCGTCGCGGACGTGGGGCATGCATACGTTCCGGGTGCGCCGGAACGACGGAAAGCCTCTATTGCGGGAAAGGGCTGTTTGCTGTCCTATTCCCCGCAGACCAACCGCGCATGGACGGAAAAGGCGGAGCAAATTGCCAAGGAGCAGGGCATTCCGATCCAGCTTCTGGCGGAGCCGGGACGCACGGGAACCAATTCCAACGCCATTCAGACCGCCCGAAACGGGATCCCGGTCTGTCTGATCTCCGTTCCGCTCAAGAATATGCACACCGCAAACGAGGTGGTGAACCTGAAGGACGCACTTGCCGCGTCAAAATTGGTCGCCGCGCTGCTGCGTGAGATCGGAAAGGAATGAAAGTTTGAAACATAAATGTTTCAAACTGGAAGTTTTGTGTCTTGTCGATCAAACAGCGATCGACATTCACAAAAGGCGAATACTCGCCTTTTGATGAACCGCACAAAATCTTCCGTGTTCGTATTTAAGAAGGGAATGATCATAATGAATACAGAAACCTTTTTCCAGAGAGTCAAGGACTACTGCGGTCTGTGCGCACCGTCCGGCATGGAAACGCCGGTGCGGGAACGCATCCTTGCCGATATCAATTCCGTCGGCGCGGAATGTGAAACGGACGCGAACGGCAACCTCATCGTGTTCAAGAAGGGGCGCAAGCGGCGGGAGAAAAAGCTGCTGCTTGCGGCGCACATGGACGAGGTCGGGTTCATGGTCACCTACATCGGAGACGATGGTATGCTTTGGTTTGACGCGGTCGGCGGCATCGACCGACGGGTGGTCAGCGGTCGGCGGGTACGCTTCTGCCGAAACGGGATAACCGGTATCGTCGCGTCCAAATCCATTCATATCCAGACCCCGTCGGAATTCGGGATGTGCGAGCCGATCAACGAAATGCAGATCGACATCGGCTGTTACGACCGCGAAAGCGCGGAGAAGCTCGTCAAAATCGGGGACGTCGCGGTCTTTTGCCCGAACTACGAGGATTTCGGGGACGGCTTGATCAAATCCAAGGCGATCGACGACCGCTTCGGCTGTGCGGTCTTAGTGGATTTGATCCGCTCTGACCTGGAATACGACACCTATTTTGCGTTCGACACCTGCGAGGAGATCGGATGCGACGGCGCGAAAGAGGTCGCGCACCGCGTTCGCCCCGACACGGCGATCATTCTGGAGGCGACCACGGCAGGCGACACCTGCGACGCGCCGGAGGGAAAGCAGGCCTGCTGCTTACGCAAGGGCGCGGTCATCTCCCACATGGACGGCGCGACCATTTACGACAAGCAATTGGTCTCGCTTGCGTTGGAGATCGGCAGGGAGCAAAACATCCCCTGCCAGCTGAAAAACGTCATTGCGGGCGGAAACGAAGCGCGCGCCTATCAGCAGGGCGCATGCGGCGCACGCGTGCTTGCGATCTCCGCACCCACAAGATATTTACATTCCGCTTGCAGCGTGGCGGCGAAAGAGGATCTGCTCGCCGTCGCAAGACTGGTAAACGCACTGATCGAAAGGAACGGTGACTGATATGCTCAAACTGATGAAAAAATACACCTCCGCATTTTCCGTTTCCGGCTGTGAGAAGCCGCTCGCGGAACTGATCAAGCAGGACCTCGCACCCGTCGCGGACGCGGTGGAGACCGATCCGATGGGAAATCTGATGATCTTACGCAAGGGAAAGGATCCCTCCAAAAAGCTGATGATCGCGTCCCACATGGACGAGATCGGCTTTGTCGTGACCGCGATCGACGAA
>CAYPYA010000226.1:0-1533 GCA_964414775.1 uncultured Ruminococcus sp.
AGCGCTTGCTGTATGACCGCGAACGCCTCTTTCGCCGCGTCCGCGCTCATCAGCAGCTGGGGCAGGAACATCTTTTTCTGCTCAAACGCCTTGCCGACGCGATCCAACGCGGGGATCAGCTCCTCCCGCACCACCGCGAGCGGCTCGCGGGTCTGTATCTCCTGTTTGGCAAGCTCCCTTGCCCGCGTGAGCAGTCCGCGTTCCACCGCGCCGAACAGGGTGTCCTCCCGTTTGGCCGCGCGCTCGTTCGTTCCCTCTTTCTGCACCGCCCCGACGGGGGTCACGTTTTGGATATACCGCAGGCAGCCCGTATCCCATCCGCAAAGGGCAAGGGATGCGTAAAACGCATTGCGCACCGACGCGGACAGCGGGTTCATGATCGCGCCCGACAAGCCCCGCTGAATGGCGAGAGCCAGAAAGGTCCCGGTCAGAGTCTCGCGCTCCGGCAGACCGAACGAGCAGTTGGAAACGCCCAGCACGGTGCAAAGTCCCAATTCCCGATGCACCCGCTCCACCGTTTCCAGCGTGACGTTGGCGGCGTTTTGATCCGTTCCGACCGTCATGGTCAGCGCGTCGATCAGAAGATCCTGCTTCGGGATGCCGAGACAGGAAGCACGCTCACAGATACGCTTGGCGATCGCCATGCGTTCGTCCGCCGTCGCGGGGATGCCTTTTTCATCCAACGTCAGCGCGACGACGCAGGCTCCGTACCGCTTCACCAGCGGCAAGACGGCGTTCATGGACTGCTCTGAGCCGTTGACGGAATTCACCAGCGGTCTGCCGTTATACAGCCGCAAGCCGCGCTCCAGCGCTTCGGGGGAAGCGGAATCCAATTGCAGCGGCAGGTCTGTCACGCTCTGCACGGCAAGCACCGCCTGTTCCATCAACGCTGTCTCGTCGATGTCGGGCAGACCGACGTTGAGGTCCAGCAGATCGGCGTTTGCGTCCGCCTGTGCAAGGGCTTCGGAAAGCAACAGCTCCATGTTCCGCTCGCGAAGCGCCTGCTTCAGACGGGGCTTTCCGGTCGGGTTGAGCCGTTCGCCGATGATCAGCGGTCGCTCCCCGAACGTGACCGTATGGGTATAGGAGGACACCTCCGTACGGCAGGCGGGTTGTACGGGCAGCGGTTTCAGACCGCGGCAGCGCTCCACCAGCGCCGCGATGTGCGCAGGCGTCGTTCCGCAGCAGCCGCCCAACAGCGACGCACCGCCCTGTGCGAAGGCCTCGGCGTACTCGGCAAACTCCGACGGCGAGATGCGGTAGACGGTTTTCCCGTTTTCCAGCTCCGGCAGTCCCGCGTTCGGGCAGACGGACAGCGGCAGACCCGCAGACGCGTACAACTCCGGCAGAAGCGAACGCAGTTGCTTCGGACCGAGCCCGCAGTTCGCGCCGACGGCGACCGCGCCCAGCGAACGCGCCGTTAAAAAAGCCGTCCGAATATCCGCGCCCGTCAGCAGCTTCCCGTTTTCGTCAAACGTAAAGCTGACGATAAACGGCAGATCGCTCTGCTCCTTCGCCGCAAGGATCGCCGCT
>CAYPYA010000227.1:0-12944 GCA_964414775.1 uncultured Ruminococcus sp.
GTATTGGCTCTGGAACGTGCGGACGTTCTGCTCGGTCAGCGGACCGAACACCCCGTCCACCGCAAGCGTCGGCAGGGAAAGATCGACGGCGGCGACCGCGTTGAGCATCGTCTGCACCCATGCGACGTCCGTCCCGCTTGACCCGCGCCGCAAAAGCGTTCCGGGGTACGGGCGCGCGTCGCCCGTCGTTTCCCCGCCGCCAAGGGCGTAGTAGCTGGGGACGATGGCGTTCCACGTCGCCTCGTTGACCGTTCCGGTCTGTATCAGACCGTAATACTCCTGAAACTGCCGTACCGCGTCCTGCGTTTCGGGGTCGAAGATCCCGTTGATCTCCGGGCGCATCAACGTGTCCTGCCCCAGCTCATCCGAAATGAACGCAAGGTACTGCTGCATCCGCAGGACCTCGTTCCCGCGGCTTCCGATCTGCAAGACCCTGCCGCCGAACGTGTCCGACTGCGGGTACTCCCCTTCGCTGCCCAGCTCCGCCACTTTCTTGACCGCCGTGTAGATGTACTGGATGCGGTACCAGGTCTCGCGGTTCACGTTTCCCGTTTCGTTCAGGCGGAACAGCCTTTGGAACGCACGCACCGCAAGCGTCGTGGTCGCTCCGAAAGTTCCGTTTGCCGGCAGGATGAACGGGATCGACGGAAACGCGATGGCGACGCGGTTCAAGCGGTTCTGCAGCGTCAGGACCTCCGGCGAGACGTTCCCCTGTTCGAGCGTCCCGGGGAAGGACTCCGGCGGATTCTCCGCGACCTGCCCCTCTCGGATCTGTATATCGTTGCCGTAATAGTATTGCAGGATGCGCAGCGGCGTGTAGTCCTTTCTGGCAAGCGACACCGTTCCCCATTGGCTCATGCCGTCACAGGTGGTGTTCGCCCCGTCGCAATACTGCGCAAACAACGGCTCCAACTGTCTCCCGCGTGCGATGTAGTTGGTGAAATACGCGTCCGCGACGGTCGAGATCTTCTCGAAAATGCCTCTCTCATGTACGTAATACTGGTCAAAGGCGGTCGAGTTGGTAATGTCGAAATCGTACCCCTGCGACGGATACCATTCGGTATACAGGCGGTTCAGCACCAGCGAGACCTGCGCGATGATGTTGGAGATCAGCGAATTGTCCGGCCACGTCGGATAGATCTCGCTGCTGGCGACGTTCTTGATGTAATCCAGAAACGGAACGGTCACGTTTCTCGCGTCCGCTCCGGGCGCGCCGAGATGCACGCGGATGGTTTCGGGAATCACCACCTGCCGCTGCACCTCCGTCACCGCCGTCTGCACCGCCTGCCTGAGCGGAACGGGCTCTTGCGTTTCACGGTATAAATGATGCTCCGGGATCATGATGACCCGCTCCGTCTGTCCCGGCGACGTTTCCTGCCTGGACAGCAGGATGAGCTGCTGCGTTTTCTGATTCGGAAAAACCTGCTCCCCGATGACGATGACGGTGATGTACCCCCTCAAAAGAATGCGCAGATCCACCAGCGCATACGGACGTTCACGCGGATGCGGGGTCTGGCTTGCCGTCTCCGTCGGCGTTGTGACCGAAAAGCTGACTTTGCCCTCTACGTCGCTGATCCCCATGCCGGTCCTTTCCCCGTATTTGAACATCAGGACGATCGCGTCCGCCAGCCGCTCCCCGGTCTGTTCGTCCTGCACGGTCACTTCCAGAGTTCCATTGCTTTCTGCCAATCGAATCCCTCTCCTTTCCCTTTGCTTCCATGATATGCAGCTGACGCCCCTTTTGTGCCAAAAAAGTCCGCAAAGGCGGCGCAATGCTCAAAAAACAGACTGTGTGGGTGAACCTATGCTTGAAAAAATGGGTGAATTTTTTGACCGTCGGCTGGATACCTACGACGAGCATCAATTGCAATGCATCGAATCGGCACGCGATTTTTTGCTGTTTACGGCGGAAAACCTCCCCGCCTTTCCGAACTGCCGCGTGCTGGATCTCGGTTGCGGCACGGGATTGGAATTGGAGGACTATTTCCGTCTCAATCCCTTAGCAAACATCACCGGGATCGACCTTGCTCCGGGCATGCTCGGCAGGCTAAGGGAAAAATACGGGGACAAGGATATCCGGCTCATCTGCGATTCCTATTTTCACGTTCCGTTCGGGTGCGAACAATACGACGCCGCCGTTTCGGTAGAGTCCCTGCATCATTTCACGGCGGAGGAAAAAATACCGCTTTACGCCAAATTGCGCAAAGCCCTGAAGCCGGGCGGGTATCTGATCCTGACCGATTACTTCTCCCTGTCCGACGAGGAGGAACGCCGTCACAGAGAGCAATTGCAAAAGCTGAAGCGGGAGCAGGGCATCACGGACTGTCAGCCGTATCATTACGATACGCCGCTGACCGTAAGGCATGAAACGGAATGTCTGCAAAAAGCCGGCTTTTCATCGGTCTCGCTTCTGAAAAGCTGGGGCGCGACCCATACGCTCAAGGCAGTCCGCTCCGATCCGTGAAAAAAACGCCGTGCGATCCTTTCGGGCGCATCACGGCGGTTAAACAGCAGTTAAAAAACGGTCGGGTCGGTCAAACGGATATGTTTGACCGACCCGGCTTTTGTGTCACTTCTTTTTAGGATCGCAAAGCTCCGAAAAGCAAGCCCTTACGCCATTTTGGCGAGCATGTCCTTGGTGACCTCGGCAAGCAGCTTCTCCCCCGCAAGGAAGCGTTCCAGCTCCTCGCAGACGTGCTGACCGATCTTCTTCAGCCCGTTGTTGGCAAGGCCCGCCAGATGCGGGGTCATAATGACGTTCGGCAGGCTGCGCAGAGGATGATCGGCTGCCGGCGGTTCGGGATCGAACACGTCCAGGCAAGCATACTTGAGATTTCCCGCCTTCATGTGGTCGTACAACGCTTTTTCGTCGATGATCGAGCCGCGCGCCGTGTTGATGAGGATCGCGTCCTTTTTCATCTTTGCAAGCGTTTCCGCGTTGAACATATGATGGGTTTCGGGAATGGACGGCGCATGAATGGAAATGATGTCCGCCTGCTCCAGAATCTCCTCGAACGACGCTTTTTTACAGCCCATCGCCTCCGCCTTTTCCTCCGAAATGAACGGATCGTACAGCAAAATGTTGACGTTGAACGGCTGCATCAGCTCAATGTAATGACGGCCTGCCCAGCCGCCGCTGATGACGCCGACGGTCAGCTCGTACAGCTCGCGGATGTTCTCCTTCCCCTCTGCCCAGCCGCCGTTGTGCAGGTTGGCGTTCAGGTTGAAGAAGTTCTTGGACGCGGCAATGGTAAAGCCCAGCGCCGTTTCCGAAACGCCCATCGACAGCATCGGCGCGCTGGACGCAACGCGAACGCCCTTCTCCCACAGCGCATCCGATACGACCGGCTTGACGCTGCCCGCCGCGTGGATCAGAATTTTCAGATTCGGGCAGACCGAAAGCAGGTCTTCATCCAGAGGCCGATTGCCCCAGGAGGTGACGCAGACCGTCGCGTCCTGCAAAAGCGGTTTGACCGTTTCCGCGTCCGTGCCGCCCTCGTTGAGGACGACCGTTCCGATTTTGGACAGCCGATCGATGGTTTTTTGGTTGATGACCATCTTCCGCGTACCGGGGTCCATGATCAATGCGATTTTTTCCATGTGCAACAGTTCCTTTTTTTGTTATTTATTGAAATATGTTTCGTATCCGTTTGATGCAAACAAGCGTCCGCTCTGCGTGTAGAACGCGTCCCGCAGCGGGAACACTCCGTTTTCCTGCTTCGTGCGCGGATAGCCGTCCGGCAGAAATCCGCACAGCGCGTCCCAGTTCACATAGTTCTGATCTCCGTTGATCTCGACACAGCCCACGTTCATTCCGCGAAGCGGAGAAATACGAGCGGCAAACTGCTTGTTCCATTCCGCCAGCAGCGGATTGACGGTCAGGTCGGCGCACAGACATTGCCCGCCCGCCTTGTGGATCGCTTCCGCCATGCGGAAGGAGACCGACATGGTCTTGGCGATCGGCTTGAGCGCGACCGCACGGTAGCCGAGCGACAGCCGTCCCAGCACGTCCGCAAGCGAATGTGCCGACTCGTCCGCGTTCACGCAGACCGGGAGCTTGCCGACAAACGTGTCGTTTTCGGGCGAAAACGGCTCCTCCAGCAGCGCGATATGCTCCAACGCGCCCATGCGGTCCGCCGCGTCCAGCAACGCTTCCACACGGCTTTCCGTATCATACCGCCCGTTCGCGTCCAGATAGTACAGAACGTGTCCGCTTTTGGTGTGCGGCGTTTCGTAGCGGGACGCGATCGTGTGGATCGTTTTCAGCCGCTCGATGTCCCATTCCAGCATCCGCTTCCTGTCATCCTCCGCGGAAAGTGCATCCGGGAATGCCTTGCCGATCTTGATCTTCAAAAGGGAAATACCGCTGTCCAGCAGCTTTCTGATCTCCGCTTCCCCCACCGCGTAGGACAAAAGCGGGATCTGCGCCAGCGCAGCGTGGCGGCAGCAAAGCGCCTCACGCGCCGATTCGGGGATCAGCCCGTCGAAATCGGCAATACCGTTTTCCTTTGCGTACAGCATCCACAGCGCGTAGTCCACGCCGACCAGAGCGTTCAGCACGAACGTCTCCGCGACCGCGTGTCCGCACACCTGCGCGGCATACGGCTTCAGCTCCGGCACAAGTCCGTCGATGACCTCCTGCGGGCTTGTGAACGTCTGCCCCTCCAACAGCTTCAAAGCGCGGTTGGTCACCAGCATCATCATCGCGCTGGACGCGACGGGCGGGTTCTCCCCGAATACCGACGCATCCGACCACAAGACGCTTTCCACACAAGGAGCGACAGCCGTGAACGACTCGCTTTCCAATTTCACCACCGTCTGCCAAAGCTCGGTCAGATACCGACCCTTGAACCCGAACGGCGCGGAGAGCGGTTCGCGGACGAACTCCAGCGAACAGCTACGAATACAAATGGTTTTCATGTAAATATCCCTCGATCACCTGCGCCGCCGGATGCGGGATCGCGCTTTCCAACGGCTTTTGATAGCGGATCAGCTCTCTGGCAAACGATGAGCTGATATGCGAAAGACTTCCGTCCGACGGCAGGATCAGCGTATCCGGGCCGCCAAGCGTGAGATTGATCGCGCGCAGCTGGGCTTCGTAGTCGAAGTCCGTTCCGTTCCTTGCCCCGCGTACCAGAACGGGATGCTCGTACCGCTTGACAAAGTCGGCAAGCAGTCCGTCCAATACGCAGACCTCGATCTCTCCGTTCGGGAAGCAAGCCTGTATCGCCTGCGTCCGCACCTCGAGCGGGAGCAAGCCCTTTTTTTCGGCGTTCCTGCTGACCAGCACCACCGTGCGTTCAAACAGCGCCAGGGCGCGGCGTGCGATATCCTCATGCCCGCGCGTAAACGGGTCGAACATACCGGTCAGAATCGCGGTACGCATCAGGCTTCCTCCTCTTCTTCATCATGTCGAAAAACAGACACATACGTTTTCCCGTAGCGGTGCAGCTTCTGACGGAACCCGACCAACGGAAGCGGAATGCCCTCCTTCGCGCTCTCACAGATGATGATCGCGTCCTCCGACAGCAGCTCCGCCTCGATCAGCGCCTGCAGCACCTCGTCGAGGATGCCCTCGGCGTACGGCGGGTCCAGCAGCACCAGATCGAACCGGTCTCTCCCCTTTGCGCCCCGCACATACTCCTGCCAGTCGGCGGTCAGAATGCGGCATTGCGGCATCAGCCGCGTCTTTTGCGCGTTTTCCTTGATGACGGCGCAGGCTTCACGGGAGCTGTCGCAGATCACCGCCGACGCCGCCCCGCGGGACAACGCCTCCAACGCCAGCTGTCCGCATCCTCCGAACAGATCCAGCACCCGCCTGTCGTGCAGTTCAAACTGGATGCAGGAAAACATCCCTTCCTTGACCACGCCCGCGGTCGGGCGGGTGGCAAGCCCCTCCAATGTGCGCAGCGTCATGCCGCGCGCTTTTCCGGTAATGATACGCATTTGCGTCACATTCCTTTCCGTTCCGCTTCAAAATACCGCAGAATGTTGTTGGCAGTATCCTCGTTGATCCCCTTGACCTGCCTGAGCTGTTCAAGGGTCGCCTGCTTCAGGCGTTCCAGACTGCCGAACCGTTCCAGCAGCTCCCGCGCCCGCGTTTCGCCCACGCCCTTGATCTTCACCAGACCGGACTGCTTGACCGTCTTGCGGCGGGAAGCGTCCATCTGCTTGAGGGAGAAGCGATGCACTTCCTCCTGTATCTTATACAAAAACACGAATACGTCCTGACGCTTGAGCAGGGAAAGCTCATGCTCTCCGTCCGTCAGCGTGCGCGTTTTGTGATGCTCGTCCTTGATCATGCCGAACACGGGGATGCAAAGCCCCAGCCGATCCAGTACCTCCTGTGCGGCGTGTACCTGCGGAATGCCGCCGTCCATCAAAATCAGATCGGGGTACTCCCAGCCCGCCTCCGCTCCGTCGTGCGAAAAGCGTCGCGTCAGCGCCTCGGTCAGAGACGCAACGTCGTTTTGCCCCCGCACGGTGCGCATACGGAACGAACGGTACTTCCGCTTGGCAAACCGCCCCTTTTCCAGAACGATCATGCCGCAGGTCGTGTGTTCCCCGCCGCTGTTGGAAACGTCGTAGGACTCGATGCGGTCGGGAAGGACCTCCAGATGCAGGAACTGCGCAAACGACAGCAGAAACCCGCCCTGCTTCTCCTCCTCGGCGCGGCGGTGCAGAAGCAATTGCTTCGCGTTCTCGTCGGCGCGGTCGGTCAGCGCGCGGAACTCCCCGCGCTGCGGGCGGTACAGCTGTACCTTCGCTCCCGCCTTTTCCGAAAGCCACGCGCTCAAAAGCGCGTTTTCCTCCTCGGGCAGCTCCATGGAAAGACAGATCTTTCTCGGAACGAACCCGCGCAGCTCGTAAAACCGCTGCAGCAGCCCCTCCAACGCGGGCGGGTTCAAAATCTCGTCCGCTCCGAAAAAGAAGCATTCCCGATCCGTGATCGCGCCGTTGCGGATGAACAGCAGCGAGACCGCGCTGCCCAGATCGTCCTGATACGTCCCGACGATATCCGCTTCCACGTCCGGCGGGGCGACGATCTGCTGCTTGTCCCCGATCTTTTTGACCGCAAACATGCAGTCGCGGTAGCGCGCGGCGCGCTCGTACTGCTCGGCTTCGCTGGCGGACTCCATCTGCTCCTGCAATTGCTTCAAAAGCCCGCTGTAATCTCCCTTCAACAGCTGCGCCGCACCGTTGGCAAGCGTGCGGTACTCCTCGGCGGACACAAGCCCGCGGACGCAAAGCCCGCAGCATTGTCCGATGTGGTAATTCAGACAGGCGCGGCGCTTCCCGATGTCCTTCGGGAACGACAGCCCGCAGCTCGGCAGTCCGAACGCCTTTGCCGCCGCGGACACAATGGAATGCGCCACGTGGTAGGACGAAAACGGTCCGAAATAGCGATCCTTGTCCGAGGAACGGCTGTACACCACCGAAAGATTCGGATACTCCCCCGAGGACATGCGGATGTAAGGATAGGCGTTGCTGTCCTTGAGCTTGATGTTGTAATGCGGCATATACTGCTTGATAAACGCGTTTTCCTGCAGCAGCGCTTCCAATTCCGTCGCCGTGTGGTACACCTCAAAGTCGTATACCGAGCGGATCATCTTTTCCGTCTTTCCGTAATGCGGGACGGACGGGGAAAAATAGCTGGAAACACGGTTGCGCAGCGCTTTGGATTTCCCGACGTAAATGACCGTTCCGGCGCGGTTGTGCATCAGATACACCCCCGGCGTCAGCGGAAGCAGCTTTGCCTTTTCAAACAGTTCCTCTTTCGTCATACCCCAAAGCTCTGCCTTTCGCGCAAGGACCGGTCCGAAGCGTCCGCCTGTTTTCGTCCTTCTCCCGGTGTTCCCGTAGAAAACAAGCTCCGTTCGTTGAACCGAACGGAGCGCAAACTTTTACACAGTATGCCCTTCGGCCCGCCAGATCCGCCCGGAAACATACGAATGTGTCTTATTCAATCCTCAAAGCTCTCGATCAGAGCGGCAAGACCCTCCACCGCTTCCTGCTCGTCCGTACCGTCCGCGATCAGGGTCACAACGTCCCCCTTGGAGACGGCAAGAGACAAAACGCCCAGCAAGCTCTTCGCATTTGCCTTGCGGTCGCTGTTCTCCACCCAAACAGAGCAGCGGTAAGAATTTGCCTTCTGAATAAAGAACGTGGCAGGTCGCGCGTGCAGCCCCTTTTCGTTCTGAATGGTAACATCCTTTTTCGTCATAACGATCCCCAATGCCTTTCCGTCTGCCGCGCCGGACGCGTCTTACGCTCTCCCGTGCGGCGAAAACAATCCTGTTATTGTTAGTATACCAAATTTTTCTTTCGAAATCAATAGGTTTTGCCGAAAAAACCGCGACCGATCGGCTTGTTTTTTCAGGCAGAACGATTCTCCTCGGACGCCTGCACGCTCGTGATCCGTACCGTGAACAGCGCGTCCTGCGTCGAAAGGGTGATCTCGTTCCCCACGACCAGCAAAATGCCGCCGTTCAGATAAACGAATCCGTCCGTAACGTAGCCGACCGCCGTGACCGAGCCGCTCAGATCGAGCAGTCCGTTCGGCACAGGCACGGTCCTGCCGTCCGCAAGCGTCTGCTCGTCCGTCGCTTCCGCGCGGACGCAGGTCAGCACATCTCCCATCGGCTGCCCGTCGGTGCTGTAAAGCGCTTTCCCGACCTGTATGGAATCGGCAACGGCAGGCTCCACGTCCGCGATCTCATAGGCGTACGTCACGACATGGCTGTCCCCGTCCTCAAACAGATCGCGTACCCTGCCGCGCAGACAGAACGCCGCGATCGCCGCCGCGATCAGCAGCACGATCAGCACGTCCAATGCGTTGATCCGCCGTTTCGTCCGTTCGTTCATACCGTTTCCCGTTCCTTTTTTGAGATATTTAGGCATTTTGCTTCAACCTTGCTCTTGTACTTTCAGGATCAGACCGTCCCCGCAAAACCCGTTGACCATCCAACTGTGCGCCGTTCCCGCCGCGATGCGCCTGTCACCGACAAAGTAACCGCCGCTTCGCTTCTCCGCCGTCACCGTCACCGTCACCGTCACGTCGCTTTTCTCCGCGGAATCCACCGTCTGATATCGGTAGGACTCCCCGTCTGCCGGTACGGCGGACGGGTCAAACCGCTTCTCATGTGCGCGGGAGATCTCCACGCTTCGGATCACGCCGATCGCGTCTCCCGCTTCCGTATACAGCGTCTTTCCCTCCGCGAGATTGCCGCTGTACAGGTTGTCCACATCCGAGAACCGCACCGTACAGCGCAATTCGACCGTGGGCGCACCCTGTCGGTTCGCCGCCCAGTACGCAGCGCCGATCACGGCAAGCGTCAGCAGGAGCAGCAGCGCAATGTCAAACAGCGGAAAACGTTTTTTTCCGCCCGTCCGCTTCAGATCCATTGCCGATCATCCTCCTTTTGTCCCTCGTATCCGTATAAGTCCCCCGACAGCGAAGCCGCGGAGCAAAGACACCAGAATATCCCCAGAACGCGCAGATCGGTCCACACGTCCGTAACGGCCGCGCAGCCCAAAAACAGCAGGACCGACGAAGCAAGGCAGCCGCAGACCGCACGGTTCCGACCCGACGCACCGCGCATACAGGTGAACAGCCGCTGCAGCGAAGTCCCGATCGTGCAGAGGAACGAAGCCGTCAGCCAGACGCCGCCCTCCAGCGTCAGACGCGTGTACAGACCCGTCCGAAACCCGTCGGGCATCCATCCGTTGGCAAGCGACGCCTTCATCAGCGCCTGCTTGCCCGAGCCGACCCCGCAAAGCAGATACTTCACCGCGACCTTGTGCGCCGTATCGGAGAGATGCGAAGTCAGACCTCCCAGCCGTTCTCCCATCAAAACCACCGCCGCCGGGACCGTCAGAACACCGCCAAGCGCCGCTCCCGCCCAGGCGCCGCGCACCAGCGCGGCATACAGCAGCACGGCGATCAGCAATCCCAGGCAAAGCCACATGGATTGCAGCAAATAGGCGTTCAACGCGATCAGAAGCAGCAATACAAAGCCCATGCGCCGTCTCGCGTGCAAAAGCGCAAGCGGCAAAAGCATCAGGATATAGCACTTCAGCGCCTCCCCGGAAAGCACGTCCTGCAGACCGAGGTTCTGCAAATAGACGACGCCCTGCGGCAGATAGCGTTCGGTCAGCCCGCATGCGGCATGCCAGGTCAGCGTCAACAGCCCGCCGCAGGTCAGCGCGGCAAGGTATTTGCCGAACAGCCGCTCCGTGGTCATCAGCCCGACGGTCAAAAACCAGATGCAGGCAAACAGCAAGAACCGTTTCCACGCGTACAGATCCCCCGTCGATGCCGCCGACAGTCCCGTCATCAGCAGGGTCAATGTCAGGAACAGCTCCGGCGTGCGGAAGCGGAACGCCCGCTTGAGTCGAAAGAATTTCTGCACGTACCCGACCGCCGTACAAGCGGTCAGGACCCCCGTCACCCGTATCGGAGCGAGCGGCAGCAGGATGACCGCCGCCGTCAGCCCCATTTCGGGCACGGCGAAAACGGACAGGCAGAGCAGCCCGCACAACAGCCAAAGCAAGACCTCATGCGGTCGGAACAGCAAGGTGAGCAGACCCGCCGCCGTCCCCGCAAAGAACGCGATGCCGCCGCGCGCGCTGACGCGTTCACCGCCGACGCGCCACGCTTCGGCACTCACGCCCAGCAGATCGATAAAGATGTGCGAAAACAGGCGGCTCTCCCGAAAAAACGTCCCCAACGGCTTGGAGCAGGGCAAGAGCAGCACCGAGAGCAACAGCGTGACCGCGGCGGTGCAAAGGTCGGCGGGATCGGATCCTCCCGCGCCGAGCCGCATAAACTGCCCTGCCAGACAGATTCCCGCCGCGTACAGCGAAAACACCAGTCCCGCGATGCCGAAAAACCGCGCGCGGGTGTGCAAAAAGGCGCGCCGCACCCTGTCCATATACGCGAACAGACGGCTCTCACACGCGCCGCAGGCGACCGCCTTTTTGATCGGAGCGGAAACCGTCTCACGGTATCCGCTTTTTTTGAGCAGCTTCTTTGCGACGCTTTGCTCCAACGCTTCGTCCGTGCGGGACGCTCCGCAGAGCAGCCCGCCGGCGAATCCGTGTCCAAGCGAGCGGGACACCCGGTAAGACAGCGCGGCAGTGTGCGACAAAAGAAAGCTTCCGGCGCGAACACGTCCGAAAAAACCGCGCTTGCCTTTCCTCTTTCTTCTCTCGCTCATTGCCGCAAAAACTCCTTTTAGTCCTCCAAAAGGTCGGGGCGTTTTCTTTTGGTGCGCTCCAACGCCTGCTCGTACTTCCATTGCTCCTGCAGGGCGTGGTTTCCGTTCACCAGCACCTCCGGCACCTCCAAGCCCTCAAACACGCGCGGCTTGGTGTACTGCGGATGCTCCAGAAGCCCGTTGGTAAGGCTTTCCTTTTCGTAGCATTCCCGATTCGCCAGAACGCCGTCCTGCATCCGACCGATGCAGTCCACCAGGACCGCCGCGGGCAATTCCCCGCCCGTCAGCACATAGTCCCCAATGGACAATTCCTCGTCCACCTCAAGCTGCAGGATCCGTTCGTCGATCCCCTCGTAATGCCCGCAAAGCAGGATCAGCCGATCATACCCGCAAAGCTCCTTCGCCTTCTCCTGCGTCAGCACCTTCCCTTGCGGAGAAAGGTAGATCACGCGGGTGCTGCCCGCCTGCTGCGCCTTGACCGCGCGGATGCAGTCCACGACCGGCTGGCATTTCATCACCATGCCGTACCCGCCGCCGTACGGCGTGTCGTCCACATGGCGGTGCTTGTCCTTGGCAAAGTCCCGAATGTCCGTGCAGCGGATGTCCAGAAGTCCCGCGTTTCTCGCTCTCCCGATGATGCTGGAGGAAAAGATCGCTTCCATCATATCGGGAAACAGCGTCAGCACGTCAAACCGCATACCAGCTCACCATCCCATCGATCAGCCGCACGCGGATCTCCTCTTCCGGCTTGACCGAGCAAAGATACTCCGGAGCGGGCGGAAACAGGAACTCCCGCCGACCGTCCCGAATGTGCCACAAAAAGCGCCCGGAACGCTCCTCGATCTCCTGCAAAACGCCGATCACGCGACCGCTGTTCTCATCGAACACCGGCGTTCCGATCAGGTCCTCGTTGAACCATGTCCCCTCCGGAAGCGGCACGTCCTCACGGTCAAACCAAAGCGTTCTGCCGACCAACGCTGACACGGAGGTGCGGTCGGGATAGCCCTTGAACACCACCGTCCCCAAATGCGGGCGGTAGGCTTCGACCTCCAAGAACCGTTCTCCGTTTTCATCCAGATACAGCTTTGTTACGCCGGACAGAAACTCCATGCTGTCGCACCAGCAAGCAAACCGAATTTCCCCGCGCAGTCCGCGCGGGGAATTCAGCCGCCCTGCCTGTAAGTACCGTTTCATCAAAGGATATCCACGACGACCCGCTTGTTTTCCTTAGCGGCGGCGGCACGCATCACCGTGCGGATGCTTTTCGCGATGCGTCCCTCTCTCCCGATCACGCGGCCCATATCCCGCTTTGCGACCGTAAGCTCCAGAACGACCGTGTTCCCGCTGACGCGTTCCTCCACCGAAACCTCCTCGGGGCGGTCCACGATCGCCCGCACGAGGTCAAGCAACATCTGTTTCATGTCCATCAGTCGATCACGCCGTTTTTCTTGAACAGATCGCGCACCGTGTCGGTCGGCTGTGCGCCGTTGGCGATCCACTTCTTCGCCGCTTCCGCGTCGATGCTCACGCTCGCGGGATCTGTCATCGGGTTGTAAGTTCCGATCTCTTCGATGAAGCGTCCGTCGCGGGGATAGCGGGAATCCGCCACTACGATCCTGTAAAAGGGAGCCTTCTTCGCTCCGAGTCTTCTGAGTCTGATCTTTACTGCCATGGTTGTGTTTTCCTTTCACTTGTTGAAAATGTTCTATCAAAAATTTCTTTTTT
>CAYPYA010000228.1:0-2777 GCA_964414775.1 uncultured Ruminococcus sp.
TGATCCGTAATGCTGTACACGCCGTCGTTGGAAAAAACGACGATCTCTCCCGGTCGGATATCCCGCAAAAAGGTCGCTCCGACCGCAGCCAGCGCACAGCTTTCCGACGCGATCACGTAGGAGCCGTCGTCGCAGATGCCGTAGCAAAGCGGACGGAATCCGTTTTCATCCCGACAGGCGATCATCTTTGACGGGGACATCATGATCAGCGAATAAGCGCCCTTGAGACGGTCCATCGCGTGATTGACCGCCTGCTCGATCGAGGGCTGCCGCAGCCGCTCCTCGGTCACGATGTAGGAGATCACTTCCGTGTCGCTGGTCGTGTGGAAGATCGAACCCTTCAGTTCCAGCTCGGTACGCAGCTCAAAGGAATTCACAAGATTGCCGTTGTGTACCAACGCCATCCGACCCTTGACATGGTTGACGACGATCGGCTGCGCGTTTTCCCGTCCGTTGGAGCCGGTCGTACCGTATCGGCAATGACCGACCGCCATGTTTCCGTTTCCGAGCTTTTGCAAATTTTCCTTCGTAAAAACGTCGCTGACAAGCCCAACGTCCTTGTACAGCGTGAACAGCCCGTCGTCGTTGACCGCGATGCCGCAGCTTTCCTGCCCGCGGTGCTGTAAGGAATATAATCCGTAGTAAACGGTGGAGGCGACATCCTCACGATTCTTGGCAAAGATGCCGAATACGCCGCATTCTTCGTTCAAATGACCCATCTGAAACGCCTTGTTTCCAATCTAAGTATAGAATGTGTAATGCTCAACCGAAGATGCGCTTCATGACCTCTTGGTACGCGTCTTCCACACCGCCCATATCGCGGCGGAAACGGTCCTTGTCCAGCTTTTCATGCGTGGTGAGGTCCCACAGGCGGCAGGTGTCGGGCGAGATCTCGTCCGCGAGAATTACTTTTCCGTCGCTCGTTTTCCCGAATTCGATCTTGAAGTCTACCAATTCGATGTTGATCGTCTTGAAAAAGTCGATCAGGAATTTGTTGACCTTTCGGGTATAGTCCTTGACCGTCTGCAATTCCTCCGCCGTGGCGATCCCAAGCGCGAGCGCGTAATCGTCGTTGATGAACGGGTCGCCCAGATCGTCGTTCTTGTAGCTGAATTCCAGGATCGGGCAGAGCAGCTTTCTGCCTTCCTCCACACCCATGCGCTTGGAGAACGATCCTGCGGCAATGTTGCGCACAATGACCTCCAACGGCAGGATGGTGACCTTTTTCACGACCGTTTCGCGGTCGTTCAGCTCCTCGACAAAATGCGTCGGAACGCCCGCTTTCTCCAATTCACGCATCAGATAGTTGCTCATGCGGTTGTTGATCGCGCCTTTTCCGACGATCGTTCCTTTTTTCAGACCGTTGAATGCGGTCGCGTCGTCCTTGTAGGAGACGATGTAATGTTCGGGATCGGCGGTCGCAAAGACCTTCTTCGCCTTCCCCTCGTAAAGCTGTTCTTTCTTTTCTTGCATAGCAGACATGGTGTAGACCCTTTCTTTGATGTATCTTGGTTTCTTCAATCGGCATACCGATCAAGCATTGCTTTATCTTTTTGCAAAACCGCGTCGCGGTCCGCGTTCCGCTTGTCCTGCAAACGCTTTGCAAGCGTTCGGTCGGAAACGGCAAGGATCTCGATCGCAAGCAGCGCGGCGTTCGCCGCACCGTCGATGGCGACCGTCGCCACCGGAATGCCGCTGGGCATCTGCACGGTGGATAACAGCGCGTCCAACCCGTCCAGCGTGGAGGATTTCACCGGGATCCCGATCACGGGCAGGGTCGTATTGGCGGCAAATGCACCCGCAAGATGCGCCGCCTTTCCCGCGGCGGCTAAAATAACGCCGAACCCCTTTCCGCGTGCGCTTTCGGCAAACTTCTTGGCTTCGGCGGGCGTTCTGTGTGCGGAAAGTACGCGCACCTCAAACGGGACGGCAAAATCCCGCAAAACGCCGATTGCCTTTTCTACAACGGGGAGATCGCTGTCCGACCCCATGATAACGGCAACTTTTTTCATAAGTGTTCTAAAAAATCCTTTCCGAACTTCCGCTCGACGCTCGACAGCGCGAAGCGATTCTTCTTCATTGATCGGCTTTATTTTATCATAGGAGCGTTTTTTTGTCAACGGATTCCGCCAATATTTTTTGCGCAAATTGCGTTTCGGAAGACAAAAAACGGAAATTCCGCCACTTGACAAACAACGGCAAAAGGAGTACACTCGGTTTGAAAGAAAGATTTGGAAGGGAGTGGCTCCATGCAGGGCACCTTGCTTGTCAACCATGCGCTGACGGGAGAGAAATTCCGTTCGCAGTCGGAGCTGTATCTGGAAGCCGCTTCGCGTTTGGGCATTTCCCTGACCGTACAGACGAACGCGGACGGTCTGCCGCCGAAACGGGACTTCATTCTGTTTTTGGATAAGGATGTCCGCTTGGCATACCTGCTGGAGCAGGAGGGACATCGGCTGTTCAATTCCGCACTGTCCGTGGCACTTTGCGACGATAAGTCGCTGACCTATCTGCGTCTGCGCCAAAAGGGGATTCCCATGCCGGAGACTCTGCTGGTCCCGCTGACCTTTTTCCCGACGGACTGGAACGACAACCCGTTTGTGGAGCGCGCCGCAAAACAACTCGGCTTTCCCATGATCGCCAAAGAGTGCTTCGGTTCGTTCGGAAAACAGGTCTGGCTGTTGGAAAACAAGCAGCAGCTTACGGAACGCTTGCGTTTATCCGCTGACAAGGGGATGCTGCTGCAGCAATTCGTTTCATCCTCTCGCGGACGTGAT
>CAYPYA010000229.1:0-4443 GCA_964414775.1 uncultured Ruminococcus sp.
TTTCAAGCTGATCAATTATGTGATCAAGGCTTTGACCGGCGGAACGGACGCCATCGGCGAGGTGCGCGTCTGCATATCCGACGGACAGCGGGAATATCTTGGAAAGGGGATCTCCACCGACATCATCGAATCCAGCATCAAGGCGTATCTGAATGCGATCAATCGCGCTCTGTTTACCTGATCGTCGTATTTTATGATCGAAAAAAATAAAGAAAATAAATACATAAACGGAGGAAAGAGGCATTGAAAAGAAATCTGAAGCAAGTATTGTGTGTACTCCTTGCCGTGGGAATGCTTGTTTGTCTGGCGGCGTGCGGCGGATCGTCCGCCAATACCGACACAAGTTCAGACGGCAAAGACACTTCCGCCACCGGCAGCACATCGCCGGATGCGGAGTACAAAAACGAAGAGGGAAAGTATGCACCGAAGAAAGGCGTTCTGGAGGAGTATAAGGATCGGACCTTCTCGGTTCTTGTCATCGGCGACCCCGGAACCTACCAGTCGGACGACTTTACGTTGGAGGCTGGCGAAGGCGGGATCGATTACGGCAATACCTTCTATGAGCAGGTCAAACTGCGTAACGACGAAGTGGCGGAAACCTACGGCGTGACGCTGGAAGTGCATAAGGAGAAGGATACCTTTACCAAAGCGTCTCAGGACGTGCTTTCCAACACGCAGCTGTACGATGCCGTTGTTTTGACGGTCGGCAGCATGTCGTCGCTTGCACAGCAGGGCTATCTGACGGATCTGCTTACCCTTTCCAACTTTGATGCAAATGCGCCGTGGTGGGATGAATCCGCCAATAAGGCGTATACCGTTCGCAACAAGCTGTATTTCTCCACCGGCGATATCACCATCATGAACAAGGCGAACGTCTGGTCGATCCTGTTCAATAAGGACATCATCCGGGACAGCAATCTGGAAAGCCCTTACGACCTGGTGAAAAACGGGACCTGGACGTTCGACAAAATGTGCGAAATGGCGCAGACGGTGAATACCGCCAACGCGACTTCCGATTGGTCGGACACCAGCATCCGTTACGGAATGATAACCGCATACGGCGACATCATCCAGTTCTTCGGCGCGTCCGGCATGACGCTTTGCAGCAAGACCCCCGACGATGAGCCGACTCTGGAATTCGGTAACAGCAGCGCTTCGATTGAACTGACGCAGAAGATTCTGGATACCATCAACAACGCTTCCTGGAAGATTTACGCGGAAGAATGCACGGGCGGCGGAAATGTATGGGATGAATCCTTCAAGGTGTTCTATTCCGGCCGCGCTCTGTTCCGTCCGTCGGGCTTTACGGCGACCACAAAACTGCGTTCGCTTGCCGAGTTTGAGTTCGGTATCGTTCCGATGCCGAAGATGACCGAAACGCAGAATGAATATTATACGATCGCCAGCGGTTCCTTTGCGGCGGGCATTCTGAAGAATTGCAAGGATCCCGAATTCTCCGCCTATATGCTGGATGCATATGCGGCGGGCGCTAAGAACTACATCACGCCTGCGTACATTGAGAAAAACCTGATCGCAAAATCCTACCTCGACAAGGAGTCCGAGGAATACGTAAGCTACATTTTCGACCATATCGTCTATGATGTCGGCTATGTGTATAACTTCGGCCAAATTCTGAATATGTTCGGAAACCTTGCAAAAGACGGCAGCTCGGATATCACTTCCAAACTGGATAGCATCCGTTCTACGATCGAAGCGGATATCGATACGGTCGTCATGGCGTACGAGGATGACATCTGATACGATTTTTGCAAAACGGAGCGGATTTTCCGCTCCGTTTTTGTGCGCCGTCCGCTCCTATTGTGAATATCGACGAGAATACGGTCGAATGAGCGCGGTCTTACAAACGGAAAATACAGATTTTTCCTAAATTCCGTTTTTCTATTGATTTTTTTCCTGTTTTGTTCTATTATTATGAGGTGAAAATATGGTTGAAAACATTCAACCGATGGGAAAGGGTGTGTTAACTTGAGTCTCAAAGATTCAGGCACAAAAAGAAAACCGTTTTTTCGTGTTTTAACGGTGTCGCTGTTCGTTCTTTTGCTGGCTGCTCTGCTTTGCTCGTCTTTCAGTGCGCTTGCGGAAACGAATGACGGCTCGGTCGCGGAAAACGGGGAATCCGTTGCACAGACGGCCGATAAGTTTTCGAGCGGATACCCGAACTTGTCCCCGGATGCGTCGCTGGGCGAACGTCTGGTGTACGGGTTGAAGATCGCGGGAATCGGCATGGCGGTCGTGTTCCTCGTTCTGATCATCATCATGGCGATTTTGTACGTGTTCAAGGCGGTCGCCTTGTCGCGTTCGAAAAAGCCCGCTTCGGTATCCTCCGCGCCGGCAGCATCGCCTGCCGCTTCGCCTGCGGTACAAGCCGTATCCGGAACGGATGAGGAGACGGTCGTCGCCGTTGCTACTGCCGCGATCGCGGCGTCCCGCGGTGCGTCCGCGTGTGCGTTCAAGGTCATTTCCATTACCAAAATTCAGTAAAAAAAGGAGTCTTGTCAACATGAAAAAATACATTGTTACCGTAAACGGAACGAAATACGAGGTCGTCGTCGAGGACGCCGATCCCAACGCGACCTACACGCCCGCCGCTCCCAAAGCAGCTGCGGCTGCACCGAAAGCCGAAGCTCCGAAAGCGGAAGCTCCCAAGGCAGCTCCCGTCTCCGGCAATGGGGAAAACATCACCTGCCCGATGCCCGGAACGATCGTGAAAGTCCCCGTCAAAGCGGGTCAGAGCGTGAAAAAGGGAGACGTCCTGTGCATCTTTGAAGCGATGAAGATGGAAAACGAAGTCATGGCTCCCCGTGACGGCGTTGTATCCTCCGTCGCTGTTTCCGAGGGTGCGACCGTCAATTCCGGCGACGTTTTGATCGTTCTCGGTTAAACACCTTACCACGAACAGAGAACAGAAAGGTGTGAAAGAAGAATGTTAGAGGCTTTGCAAGGGATATATGATTCTTCCGCGTTCAGCGACCTGATCGGCAAATTTCTGGACGGCGGTTGGAAATATCTCGTGATGTATGCGATCGTGGCGGTGCTGTTTTATCTGGGCATTGTCCGCAAATTTGAACCGCTGCTGTTGGTTCCGATCGCGTTCGGTATGCTGTTGACCAATATTCCGACCGTCAGCGACGCGATTTTCCATATGAACTTCTTCGTTCAGGAAGAAGGCGCCGTCATTCAATGGGCGGAGCTTGGTGCGCACGGCGGATTGCTCGATTATCTGTATCTCGGCGTCAAGCTCGGTATTTTCCCGCCGCTGATCTTTTTGGGCGTCGGCGCGATGACGGATTTCAGCCCGCTGATCGCGAACCCGAAGAGCTTACTGCTGGGTGCCGCCGCACAGTTCGGCGTGTTCGCCGCGTTCATCGGCGCGCTTGTGCTCGGCTTTAACGTGATGGAAGCCGCCGCCATCGGCATCATCGGCGGTGCGGACGGTCCTACGGCGATCTACGTGACCAAGACGCTTGCTCCGGCATTGCTCGGCGCGATCGCGATCGCGGCGTACTCCTATATGGCGCTCGTTCCGATGATCCAGCCGCCGATCATGAAGGCGTTTACCACCAAAAAGGAACGTGCGATCAAGATGGATGTTCTTCGTCCCGTTTCCAAAACGGAGCAGATCATTTTCCCGATCGTCGTTGCTCTCGTGGTCTGTGCGATCCTGCCGTCGGCTTTGCCGCTGGTCGGTATGCTGATGCTCGGCAACCTGCTGCGCGTCAGCGGTGTGACGGAGCGTCTGTCCAAAACCGCGCAGAATGAATTGATGAACATCGTTACCATTATGCTCGGCGTTTGCGTCGGTGCGACTGCCGATGCACAGAACTTCCTCAGCCCGAAAACGCTGTATATCATCCTGCTTGGCTTGTGCGCGTTTGCGTTCGCAACGCTTGCCGGCGTGCTGTTCGGGAAGCTGATGTGCTTTGTGACCGGCGGGAAGATCAATCCGCTGATCGGTTCTGCGGGCGTTTCCGCCGTTCCGATGGCGGCGCGTGTCTCCCAAAAGGTCGGGCAGAAAGAAAACCCCAGCAACTTCCTGCTGATGCACGCGATGGGACCGAATGTCGCGGGTGTTATCGGGTCTGCCGTTGCGGCGGGTGTGTTCCTGACTTTGTTTCAGTAAATAAACGAAAGGAAGGGAAGGTTATAGTATGGAAAAGAAACCTGTTAAAATTACGGAAACCGTACTCCGTGACTCGCATCAGTCTCTGATCGCGACCCGTATGACGTTGGAGGAAATGCTCCCGATCCTGGAAACCATGGATCAGATCGGATATCACTCGTTGGAAGCATGGGGCGGCGCAACCTTTGATTCCTGTCTGCGCTATCTGAATGAGGACCCTTGGGACAGACTGAGGAAAATTCGCGCAAAAGCGAAAAAAACAAAGCTCCAGATGCTATTCAGAGGGCAGAATATTCTCGGGT
>CAYPYA010000230.1:0-2859 GCA_964414775.1 uncultured Ruminococcus sp.
GCGCTGGTTTTGATCTGCTTTCCGTCAAATTCCGTGATGATGTTATACGACTGCAAGCCCGCTTCATACGCCGCCGTGTTCGGCTCGACCGAGATCACCATGGCGCCCTCTTTCGGGTATTCGCATTTCGGCACGATGTGATACCGTTCCAGCCCGTATTCCACATCGCTGACCATGATCCCCAACCGTGCGCTGGACGTGACGAAATCGTCGTCGGGATCGTTGACGACCCTGCCGTACTGGATCAATTGATTGAAGATCTCCGCCGCGTAATTGATCGGAATGGCAAAGCCGATCCCCTCGTACTCATCCACCAGCTTCAGAGAGTTGATCCCGACGACCTGACCCGCGTAATTGATCAACGGGCCGCCGCTGTTTCCGGGGTTGATGGACGCATCCGTCTGGATCAAGCGCATGGTCTTGATGACCATTCCGGAATCGTTTGTGATCGGGATCTCACGGTTCAGTCCGCTGATGCTTCCCTGCGTCATGGTCCCCGCCAGCACCGTATCGTACGGCGTTCCGATGGCGATTACACCCTGCCCGACCTTCAAAGCGTTCGAATCCCCCATGGGAAGCGGGGTCAAGTCCTTTGCGTCGATCTTCAGGACCGCCAGATCGCGCACCTCATCCTCACCGACCAGCTTCGCATCGTACTCGGTCCCGTCGTAGAAAATGACCGTGAACTCCTCTCCGCTGTCGACCACATGCTGATTGGTCGCAATATAGCCGTCCGCGGTCAGCACGAAGCCGCTTCCGATGGCATAGCCCGAATACCGTGACCCGAACGTGACATAAATCGTCACACAGCTCGGCGAACAGCGTTCGTACACCTCGGTACGGACGTTGGTCTCCTCATACGGATCCTCCGTGATCTTGACCGTCTCGCTGACCTCATAATGACTGTTTTCCAAGACGGCGGACGCGTCATCGGACGTATTCTGAAGCTCGTTTCCCTCGCTCGATGCGCTCTCCGTACCGCGATGCGGCTGTTCAAGATGCAAAACGGTCGGCAGGATCAGCGCCGCCGCCAGCAGCAGGCAGACCGCCGCGACCGCGCAAAACACGCCCACCCGTTTTTTGCTGTGGCGGCGTTTTTGCTGTTTGCCGTTCCAAACGTAGGACGGCGTTTCCGCCTGCGTCCACACCGTTTGCGGCTGTTCCGGCTTTTCGGGTTCCGGCGAGCTCTTCGGTTCGTTCGGTTCGGTCGGCTGTTCCGATCTGTTCGGCTCGGTCGGCTGTTCCGGTTCGGGACGGTTTTCGTCCTGCCCGTTGTTTTCCCACTCGTTCATCGTGTCTCTTTCCTTTCTGTCTCTATCCGTCATTCTTTTCTGCATTTTTGGTTCTGCTCTTTCCGCCGGCAAGCGACAGGCAGAAGCGGAACTCCGTATGGGAGCCGACCTCCGACTCCACCTCGATGGATTCGCCGTGCTTATCCAGAATGGTTTTGACGATATACAGGCCAAGCCCCGTTCCCGTTTTGTCCAGCCCTCTGGAACGGTCGGATTTATAGAACCGTTCAAAGATATGCGACAGCTCCTCCTGCGGGATGCCGTCGCCCGTATTGCGGATCTTCACCTGCGCTTTCTTTCCGCGCACCGTGCCGATCCAAATGCGGATCACGCCGCCCTCACCCGTAAACTTCACGGCGTTGTCCAGCAGATTGTACAGCACCTGATGAATGGAATCGGGGTTGGCGCTCACGAACACATCCTCGTCCCCGCCCTCGAACACGATCTCCAGCTTCTTCTGTTCGATCTTGCCGACCAGCGAAATGAGGATCTGCCTTGCCTTCTCGGTCAGATTGAAATCGCTCATTTTCATGTTCCCGCCGGATTCCAGCCGACTGACCTCCAGCAGCGTATTGACCAGGCGGGACAGCCGATGCACCTCGCCGGAAATGGTCTGGAGGTAATGCTGCTGCTGTTCGGGCGGGATGGTTCCGTCCAGAATGCCGTCCACAAAGCCGGAGATCGTCGTCATGGGGGTACGCAGATCATGGGAAACGTTCGCAATGAACGTGTTGCGGTTTTCCTCATGCGTCGCAAGCCCGCTCGCCATATTGTTGAACGCCCTGCCAAGCTCGGCGATCTCGTCCTGACCGCCGACCTGCACGCGGGCATTGAACCGCCCCTGCGCGTACTCCTTCGCCGCTTCGCCGATCTGCTCGATCGGCTCGGTGATACGGCGGGAGATCAGGGAAACGCAGATGATCGCCGCAAAGAAGATCCAGATCGCGACGACGGCGACCCGCTTGATGACCGTGATCGCCAATTCGTTGCGCAGACTGGAATGTCCCGTTACCACGATCAGGTAAACGGCTTCCCCGTTCGTGTCGAGGATCCAGGCAAAGCTGTTGAGCCGTTTGCCGGAAAGCACACCGCCCAGATCGCTGATCGCATAGGCGCGATGATCCGTCTGAATGCTTTGCACCGTGTCCTCTTTCAGCATCTGATCCCCCAGACTCCACTCGTCCGACGAGGAGACGACGACCGCGCCGTCCATGCGCAAAACGGAGATATCCGCGTCCGTAAAGCTCGCGATGCCCGACAGGTTCTTACGGAAGCTTTCGCTTTGCAAAAGCAGCGACGCGGGAAGCATCGAAACGTTCTGCATCCCCTCCAGAAAGAACCCGATCTCATTCGCCGCCACGCCCAATTCGGACAGCTCCTTTTCGCGGCTCTCCTCGAACAGTCCCGAAGCGACCACGAAGATCAGCAGCAGGATGCACAGCAGCAAGATGACGGTAAAGGTCGAAAGGATGCGTGAAAACACACTTTTGAACATCGCTTCACCAACTTTATCAGTAGTATACAGGAAAAATATGAATTTTCCAACGGGATTTCAAGAACCGTTTCC
>CAYPYA010000231.1:0-6155 GCA_964414775.1 uncultured Ruminococcus sp.
TTCACGTCCACGACGTTGTAGCCGGCAAGCACGCCGGACAGCATCGCGCCGCGGATACCGTCGTCGACCGCCGGGATATATTCCTTCGGAATGTTACCGCCGACGACGCTGTTGATGAACTCGTAGCCCTTGCCCTGCTCGTTGGGTTCGATCTTGATCTTGACGTGACCGTACTGACCCTTACAGCCGGACTGACGAGCGTACTTGCAATCCACGTCCGCGCTCATGGTGATCGTCTCACGGTAGGAGACCTGCGGCTTGCCGACGTTCGCTTCGATCTTAAATTCGCGCAGCAGGCGGTCTACGATGATCTCCAGATGCAATTCGCCCATACCCGCGATGATGGTCTGACCCGTTTCCTCGTCGGTATACGCCTTGAACGTCGGGTCTTCCTCCGCCAGCTTCGCCAGCGCGATGCCCATCTTTTCCTGACCCGCCTTGGTCTTGGGCTCGATGGCGACGCGGATAACAGGCTCCGGGAACACCATGGATTCCAGCACGATCGGATGTGCCGGATCGCAAAGCGTGTTGCCGGTGGTGGTGTCCTTGACGCCGATGACGCCCGCGATCTCGCCCGCCTGGATCTCGTCGACCTCCTCGCGGTGGTTCGCATGCATCAGCATGATGCGCGAGAAACGCTCGGTCTTGTCCTTGGTGGAGTTATACACGGTGCTGCCCGCGGTGATCTTACCCGAATAGACGCGGACAAAGCACAGTCTGCCCACGAACGGGTCGGTCATGATCTTGAACGCCAATGCGGCGAACGGCTGATCGTCCGCGGAAATACGCTCCTCCTCCTGATCCGTCTCGGGGTTGACGCCCTTGATGTTCGGAACGTCGGTCGGCGCGGGCATATAGTCCACGATCGCGTCCAGCAGCATCTGCACGCCCTTGTTCTTATAGGAAGAACCGCAGCAGACGGGAACCATCTTGTTGGCGATCGTCGAAACGCGGATGGCGTTCTTGATCTCCTGCTCGGTCGGCTCCTCCTCCATCAGGAATTTCTCCCCGACGACGTCGTCCACCTCCGCGCAATGCTCGATCAGCGCGGTGCGGTATTCCTTTGCCTTTTCCAGCATGTCCGCCGGAATCTCGCGGTCCTCGTACTGTGTTCCGTCCTCGTTGAGGTAGATCTCCGCGCG
The DNA here is from genome assembly GCA_964414775.1 of uncultured Ruminococcus sp. Lineage (GTDB taxonomy): Bacteria > Bacillota > Clostridia > Oscillospirales > CAG-382 > Coliplasma. The sequence continues at coordinate 1,143 of CAYPYA010000231.1, forward strand.
CATCCGAACCAAGTCGATGATGCCCTGGAAGCCTGCCTCCTTGCCGATCGGCAGCTGGATCGGAACGGCGTTCGCCTTCAAACGGTCGCGGATCATATCCACGACGCGATAGAAGTTCGCGCCCATGATATCCATTTTGTTCACGTAGCACATACGCGGAACGTGATACTTGTCCGCCTGTCTCCAGACGGTCTCCGACTGAGGCTCGACGCCGCCCTTCGCGCAAAGCACGGTCACAGAACCGTCCAAAACACGCAGGGAACGCTCGACCTCAACGGTGAAATCGACGTGGCCGGGGGTGTCGATGATGTTGATGCGGTGGTCCTTCCAGAAGCAGGTGGTCGCCGCGGACGTAATGGTGATACCGCGCTCCTGCTCCTGCTCCATCCAGTCCATCGTCGCAGCGCCTTCGTGGACTTCCCCGATCTTATGCGTTTTTCCCGTATAGTACAGGATACGCTCCGTCGTCGTTGTCTTACCGGCATCAATGTGCGCCATGATACCGATGTTTCTCATTTTGCTCAGCGGCGTTGATCTCGGCATGATACTTTCCTTTCCTGTTTTTTCAGCAGATTAAAATGCAAACGTCCGAATTGCCATGATGCATTGTCATGCGGCAATTCCAAACGGCAGGCTTACCAACGGTAATGCGCGAAAGCCTTGTTCGCTTCCGCCATCTTGAGCGTGTCTTCCTTCTTCTTGACCGCTCCGCCGGTCGCGTTCACCGCGTCCATGATCTCGCCGTACAGACGGTCCGCCATGGTGCGTTCGCTTCTCTGTCTTGCATAGGTGATCAGCCAGCGCAAACCGAGCGTCTGACGTCTGTCCGCGCGGACTTCCATCGGCACCTGGTAGTTGGAGCCGCCGCGGCGGACCGCCTTGACCTCCAGCGAAGGCATGATATTGCCGAGCGCTTTCTTGAACATCTCCAGAGCGTCCTGTCCGGATTTCTCCGCGACCTTTTCAAACGCCTGGTAAACGATCTTCTGCGCAACGCCCTTCTTTCCGTCCTCCATGATCCCGTTGATGAGCTTGGTCACCAGCTGAGAACCGTAGATCGGATCGGGCAGAACTTCTCTTTTGAAGCCGTGTACTCTTCTTGGCACGTTACTTCCCTCCTTCATTAGTGATCGGTGAAAAGCGTTCCTGAAACGCCCCTCACGCGTTCGATGAGTTCACAGGTACTCGAAATGTTGTCTTTTCGTCGGTGCGTCAGAAGAGCTGTATCGAAAACGGAGAAAGCCTCCGTACTGTTCTCTTCCTTATGCACACTTGTACTGTGTTTTTTCCGAAAAGCGGCTCTTATTTGCCCGCCTTCGGACGCTTTGCGCCGTACTTGGAACGGCCCTGGTTGCGGTTTGCGACGCCCTGGGTATCCAGCGTGCCGCGGATGATGTGGTAACGGACACCAGGCAGGTCCTTGACACGTCCGCCGCGGATCAGCACGACCGAGTGCTCCTGCAGGTTGTGCCCCATACCCGGGATATACGCCGTTACTTCCATACCGTTGGACAGTCTGACTCTGGCGATCTTTCTCTGCGCGGAGTTCGGCTTTTTCGGGGTCTTGATGGCGACCTTGGTGCAAACGCCTCTCTTCTGGGGTGCGGAAACGTCCGTCGCGATGTTCTTGATGGAGTTCGTCCCTCTCTGGAGCGCGGGAGCCTTGGACTTCCAGACCTTGTCATGCCGTCCCTGCTTGACCAATTGGTTGAATGTAGGCATACTCTTCCTCCTTTCCTCAAAACGGTTTGACGCCCGACAATTCATCATAAGGATCGCCGGACACAAACTCTGATTATACACGAACCGTTGACGTTTGTCAATAGTCAATGCCTTGTTTTGCCGTATTTTTCGCGCGTTCCTTCGCCTGATCGGAAGCCGCGTAGCCGCAAAGCACCGCGGTGAACACCTCCACGCCCGTCATGGCGGAGAGCTGTCTGCCCGTTTTGGAGCGGTCCGGCATAACGCCGAACGACTGCGCGACGGCAATAACCTGCGAAGCGAACGCCATGTCCGCGTCCGACGCAAGCCATAGTTTGAGCGGAACGCCCTTGCGCAGCAGCTTCTGCGCCCGGTTCCAGCCCGCTTCCAAAACCGCGCGGGCACCCGCTTCCTGCATGATCGGGGTTTGAAAATTCTGATTTTCAAACCCCTTACTTCGGGGGTTATCCATACTTTATTTTACCCTTTCCTGCAATAACGTGACACGGGGGAGTCACCCCGCAGACCTTGATCCGGGGGGGTGATGTTTCGGCTCTTACGCGCCCTCGGTCTCCGACGGCTCCTGATCGGCAAGCCCCGCGTCGGCGTAATCCACGCCGAGATCGACCTCCGTCTCGCGGTACTGCTTCATGCCCGTTCCGGCGGGGATCAGCTTACCGATGATGACGTTCTCCTTCAAGCCGAGCAGCGGATCGCGCTTGCCCTTGATCGCCGCGTCCGCAAGCACCTTTGTCGTCTCCTGGAAGGACGCCGCCGACAGGAAGGACTCGGTGGAAAGCGACGCCTTGGTGATACCGAGCAGCATCGCGCTTCCCTCCGCCTTCATCAGCTCGATGCCCTCGCCGCGGATGGCGTTCTTTTCGTCGATGATGCGGTTGGCTTCCTCGAATTCGCTGATCTCGACCGACGCACCGACCAGCAGATCGGTGTCGCCCGGCGCGTCCACGCGGATCTTGCGCGTCATCTGCCGCGCGATGATCTCGATATGCTTATCCGCGATCTCCACCGCCTGCAGACGGTAGACACGCTGGACTTCCTTGATGATATACTCGTAGACCGCATCCAGTCCCTTGATCGCCAGAATGTCGCCCGGATACTCCGTACCCTCGGTCAGCTTCTGGCATTCCTCGACGTGCGCGCCCTGCTCGACCGTGATCTTGGTCAGCAGCGGGACGGACACCGACGCAACGTCGCCGTTGTCGCCGTTGATGGTGATCTGCTTGGACTTCTTGCCCTCCTCGATCTCCACCGTTCCGGCAAACTGCGCAAGCGTCGCGGTCTTTTTGGGACGGCGCGCCTCGAAAATTTCCTCGACACGCGGCAGACCCTGCGTGATATCCCCGCCGGCGACGCCGCCGCTGTGGAAGGTTCTCATGGTCAGCTGCGTACCCGGCTCACCGATGGACTGCGCCGCGATGATGCCCACGGCCTCACCGATGGAGACCGGCTTGCCCGACGACAGATCCGCGCCGTAGCAATGCACGCACACGCCGTGCCTGGCGCGGCAGTTGATGACCGAACGCACGTGGACCGACTCGATCCCCGCGTCCACGATCTTACGCACCTCGTCCTCGCCCAGCAGCGTGTTGTCCGCGACCAGCACCTCGCCCGTTTTCGGGTCTACGATGTCCCCGATGGTGAAGCGGCGGGGCAGACGGTCGGCGAACGGCTCGATGACCTCCTCCTTGCCGCCCGACAGGCGGTCGACGATCTTGGAGACCCACAGCCCGCGCGTATCGCCGCAATCCTTCTCGCGCACGATCACGTCCTGCGAAACGTCCACCAGACGGCGGGTCAGATACCCGGAGTCGGCGGTACGCAGAGCGGTGTCCGAAAGTCCCTTACGCGCACCTCTGGCGGCGGTGAAGTATTCCAACACCTTCATGCCCTCGCGGAAGTTCGCCTTGATCGGCATTTCGATGGTCTTACCCGACGCGGAAGCCATCAGACCGCGCATACCGGCAAGCTGGCGCATCTGCTTGATCGAACCGCGCGCGCCGGAGACCGCCATCATGTTGATCGGGTTGTATTTATCCAGATTCTTCTGCAGCGCGGTCGCAACGTCCTTGGTGCACTTATCCCAGACCGCGATGACGCGCTGGGAACGCTCCTCGTCGGAGAACAGGCCCTGCGCATACAGCTCAGTGATCTGATCCACCTTGCCCTCCGCCTCCGCGATCAGCGGCTTCTTTTCGGGCGGAATGGTCATATCGTACACCGAAATGGACAGCGACGCACGCGTGGAATACTTATATCCCTGCGCCTTGATCTGATCCAGCACCTCGCAGGTCACGACGTTGCCGTGCTTCTTGATGGTGCGGTCCAGGATCTGCGAAAGCTCGCTGTTGGTGGTGACGAAATCGATTTCCAGCTTGAACCTGTTCTCCGGCAGGCTGCGGTCCACAAAGCCCAGATCCTGCGGGATCGGGCGGTTGAAGATCAGACGTCCGAGCGTGGTATGCACAAAGCCCGTCTGCTTCTCGCCGTCGATCTCCTTTTCGATGCGGACGTGGCAGGGCGCGTGCAGACCCAAAAGTCCGTTCTCATACGCCATCATCGCCTCGTCGAAGTTGCGGAACCATTTGCCCTCGCCCGGCTCGCCCGGCTTATCCACCGTCAGGTAGTAAGACCCGAGCACCATGTCCTGCGACGGAACGTTGACCGCGTGTCCGGACGCGGGCTTGAGCAGGTTGTTCGCGGAAAGCATCAAAAATCTCGCTTCCGCCTGCGCCTCCGCGGACAGTGGAACGTGTACAGGCATCTGGTCGCCGTCAAAGTCCGCGTTGAACGGGTTGCAGACCAGCGGGTGCAGCTTGATCGCACGCCCCTCGACCAGCACCGGCTCAAACGCCTGGATGGACAGTCTGTGCAAAGTCGGCGCACGGTTCAAAAGAACGGGATGCTCCTTGATGACCACGTCCAGCGCGTCCCAGACCTCGCTGTTGGCGCGGTCGACACGCTTCTTTGCGTCCTTGATATTGGAGGACTTGCCGCTCTCGACCAATTGCTTCATGACGAACGGCTTGAACAGCTCCAAAGCCATTTCCTTGGGCAGGCCGCACTGGTAGATCTTCAGCTCCGGGCCGACGACGATGACCGAACGGCCGGAATAGTCCACGCGCTTGCCCAGCAGGTTCTGACGGAAGCGTCCCTGCTTGCCGCGCAGCATCTCGGACAAAGATTTCAGCGCACGGTTGCTCGGACCGGTCACGGGTCTGCCGCGCCTGCCGTTGTCGATCAGCGCGTCCACGGCTTCCTGCAGCATGCGCTTTTCGTTGCGGATGATGATAT
>CAYPYA010000232.1:0-2648 GCA_964414775.1 uncultured Ruminococcus sp.
TTGCAGGGTCTGACCGACGGAAACGGTCAGATGCGTCTGCCAGAGCTTGCTTTCATCCAATGAGCCGACTGCGGCTCCCCTGCCGATGAACGCGCCGTCCGTCTTTGCCATGCTCCTCAGCGGCCGTTCGATACCGTCCAGAATATCCCCGACGATCCCCGGCCCGAGCGTGACGGAAAGAGGCGCGCCCGTCGAAACGACAGGCTCACCCGGACGCAGGCCGGACGTGCTTTCGTACACCTGGATCAGCGTTTCCCGTTCGGAAATACGGATCACCTCTCCGACCAGATGCTCATTTCCGACCAGCACCATTTCCTGCATGAAAAATGCTTTTGTATTCCGAACGGTCACAACCGGTCCGTTCACACCGTAAATCTGTTCCGTCATGACGACACATCCAATCCGCTGTTTTCCGCAAAATGCCGTTTCTGTTCCGCAAGCAGGGTGTCCAGAGTCGCATCCGCGCAAACGCTCCCGTCCCCGGAATATGCGCGAAAGCCGCCCAAACGGATCGACTTGTCCGCACGGAAGGTACTACCCGACGGAAACCAGGCGGCAAACACGCTCTGAAGGGAAGCATCCCGCTCCGAAAAGGAAACGTTCCAAGCGCCCTGCGGCAAAACGGCATGCATCCGTTCGGCGGTCTTTTGCAGGAACGGAACGTACTCCTCGGAGGACACGAATCCCTCCAAGCGGCGTTCCGCTTTTTCAAACACCTCTTCGCGGATGGACAGCTGCTTTGCGGAAACGGCGCTGTCGGCGGAGCGAATGGCCTCCGCAAGCGCCTGCCCCGCTTCCGTCTGCGCCTGCGCACGAGCGGCGAGCAGTACGGTTTCGCGTTCGGAAGCAAGCTGTGTGCGCAATTCTTCCAGCTGTTCCCGCCCGTATCGGTCGGATTCGGACAGGATCGCTTTGCTTTCCGTTTCGGCGCGCGTATAGATATCAGATACAAACGCGTTCAGACCCTCTTGCTCTGTCATACCCACGTTCCTTCCTTTCTCAGATCTTCACACCGATGGCTTCCTGAATATACCCGGTGAGCTGATCCGCATAAGTCGTTTCGCCGACATGGCGATCCGGAACTTCCACGATCAGCGGACGGTTTCGGTGCAGACGCACATCGTCGATGAGTTGCTTTTGCAGCTGTGCCAAGCGCGGGGAGATCATCACGATTCCGACCTCGGGATCGTTTACCGCCTTCTGCAAGGCTTCCAGCACCTGCTCCGGCGTGTGCGCTTCGACGCCCTCAATGCCCGCAAGACGCATTCCCATCAGCGTGTCATGCGTATCGGCGATCAATGCAAACCGCATCTTATAAGCTCGTCAGAGCGGACAGGTCGGGCATCCGCAGAATGATCAGGAACGCGATGATGAAGCCGTAAATGGCGACGGCTTCTCCGAGCGCGACGAAGATCATGGATTTACCGAACGACTTCGGGTCCTCCGCAACCGCGCCGATGGCAGCGGGCGCACCCGCGCTCAGCGCGATGCCGGCTCCGAGTGCGGCAAGACCGATGCTCAGCGCCGCGCCGATAAAGCCCAAACCGGCGGCAAGCCCCGCGCCGGAGGAGGAAGAATCGTTCGTCTGTTCGGCATCAGTGTTCGTTTTCGTCTGCTCTGCTTCCGGCTCCGCAGCGGATACGGTAAAGACCAGAGAGAAGCAAACCAGCAATGCCAGTCCGAACGATAAAAACTGACGGCGAAACGCTTTCTTTCCGCTTCCTGTCTTTTTCATGGTCAGGCAGGCGATCAGAACGGAAACGGCAAGCGCCGCGAGCGGGAGAAGAACGGCAAGTACGGTAGTCATCATGAAGCATACATCCTTTCAGACTTCAAATTACAAATCACAAATCTTGAATTTTTTTATCGGGAGCGGGCTTTTCTTTTTCCGTGGCGCAGTTTGGAAGAAACCTTCGCATGAAGCGCGACGGCGGGAGTGAATTTCTTTCCGTCGCCCTCGTAGAAGCGGCTGAACAGCTCGTAGAATTCCAGTCTCAGCACCTGAATGGCGACCAGCAAGCCCTCCAAAGCGGTCACAAAGAGGTTGCCGAACACCATCATCAGCACGCCCGCGACCCCGCCGCCGACGATCTCCGCAAGCGCGGAGAACGCCATCATCATTCCCGCGTGGATCAAGACGAACGCGCCGACACGCAGGAAGCTGAGCGTATTGGTGAAATAACTCAGAAACACTTCGATCAGTTCAAACAGATTTTCAATGATATAGTCCCCGACAGACGCGCCCAGACGGAAGCCCTCCTTACGCAGCAGCGAGCCGAGCGGCTTGCAGAAAAAGATCAGCAGGACGGGAAGCAAAATCCCGCAAGGGATCAAAAGGGACATGGGGATCGGAATGACCACATCGAAAATTTGCACGATCAAACAAAGCAGCGACAGATACAACACGATGCCCGAAACGCCGTTCGCGCCGAACAGAGCGTTTCCGAGATTTCCTTTCTTGACGGAAGAACAGATGCACAGCAGCATGGCAGCCAAAAGCAGAGCCACGCCGATCCCGACCGACAGCGCCAAAAGCGTATTGGCGTTCTCCATGACCGTAAACGGCTTCCCCGCCCATCCGAGCGCATGGTACACGGGGTCTAACAGCTCCTCGTTTCCGAACACGCTTCCGAACAGAAAGCCGAACA
>CAYPYA010000233.1:0-13654 GCA_964414775.1 uncultured Ruminococcus sp.
CTTGACGTTGACGATCACGTTCCCGCCCAGCAGATTGATGACCCGCACGCTCCCGCCGACCACAAAGCCGAGATCCTCCAAATGCTTCCTGACCTCCGGGCTTCCGCCGATCCTTTTGATGATACATTCCTCTCCGACGTCCGCAAGCGGCAACGGCATCATCACGTTCCCCGTCCTCTCTTTGTATGTTTTCGGAATCTGTGTTCCGTTTTTAGTTAGCGTATGCTAACTTCATGATTTACTATACGCCGTTTGGGATCGTTTGTCAAGGGGTTTTTGCAAAAAAACACAAAAAAATGCACAAAAAAACGCAGAGCCGCTAAAAAAGCGAAGCCGCTTTTCCGAGAAAGCGACTCCGCGAGTCGAGCCGATCCGCGTAAGAGAAGGAACAGCATACGGGAGGGGCTTTTTCATCCCGTTTGCGCCGTTTCCTATTCGGAAAGGTTCAAGTTTTTTGTGTGTTCCATTTTCCCGTTTTGTAGAACGAGACGGACAGGACGGTCGCGACCGACCATCCGATCGGCCAGGCGATCCAGATGCCGATGGTTCCGAGATGACGCGACAGGATGCTTGCAAACACGACGCGTAAGATCAAGTCGATCAGGGTCGCGACCATGAATTTCTTCATCATGCCGCACCCGCGCAGAACGCCGTCGGCGACCAGCTTGATCGCGGCAATGCAGTAAAACGGCGAGATCACCCTTAAAATGTCCACACCGGTGTCCATTGCCAAGCCGTCGGGGCTGTCCAGAAAGATACACAAAAGATACCTGCCCGCAAACACGTAGGCGAACGTCAGGGGAATGCCAAGCATCCATTCGAGCTGTAAGCCCGCCTTGAAGCCTTCCCTGATGCGATGCGGTTTTCCCGCGCCGAGGTTTTGGGCGGAGAAGTTGGAGATGCCGTTCCCGACCGTCGTCAGAGAGGTGATGACAAGGTTGTTCAGCTTGATGGAAGCGGAATAGCCCGCCATGACGGCAGAGCCGAAGCCGTTGATGATGCCCTGAATGATCATGTTTCCGACGGATATGAAGCTTTGCTGTAAAATGCTCGGAACGGCAACGGCGGAGATCCGTCTGAAAAGAAGCCAAGAGAAGAGCTTCGGTTTGGTCTCGGTTTTGAGGCCGGAGAACCGGCGGAACACGAAGATCAGACTTAGGATGCAGCTGACGCCCTGGCAGAGGAAGGTCGCCCACGCCACGCCGGCAACGCCCATCCCGAAGGCGGTCACGAACAGGATATCCGCCGCGATGTTCGCCGTGGACGAAGCTGCAAGAAACAGGAAGGGCGTTTTGGAGTCGCCCAGAGCGGAGAAGATCCCGGTCGCGATGTTGTAGTAGAACACGAACGGCAGACCCAGAAGGTAAATGTCCAGATACAGCTTGGAGTCCGCAAAAACGTTGTCGGGCGTATCGATCATATGCAAAAGGGGCGAACCGAAAAGCGCGCCGACGGTCATCAGAAGGGCGCACAGCACGCCGCCCGCGATCAACGTCGTATACACGGCGGTCTTCAGCTCGCTCAGACGCTTGCCGCCGAACAGCTGAGACACGATGACAGAACAGCCGACGTTGCAGCCGAACGCGAAGGCGATGAAGATCAGAGTGATCTCGTAGCTGTTGCCGACCGCCGCCAGCGCGTCCTCCCCGATGAACTTTCCGGCTACAAGGCTGTCGGCGATGTTGTAAAGCTGTTGAAAGAGGATGCTTCCGAACAGGGGCAGGCAGAATTTCCAAAGCACCGCCGCGGAGTTGCCCACCGTCAAGTCCTTATTCATGTGAATGTAATGCCCGTTCCTTTCTGCTGTGCTTCAAATTGCGTCCTTTTTTACACCGTTCAGCCTCCAAGCCGTTTGGCTTGGAGGCTGAACACATTTAAAGTTTTGAGCGGGGGTTTGGGGGAGAACTTTTGTAAAAGTTCTCCCCCATAATCGTATTCCCCGTCGCGCTCATTCCAAGCCGTCGATCGCGTCGCGCATGGTCTCGGTCCGGGACGCGCGGCTGTAGCGGTCGATGTCGATGACGGTCTGCGGGCGGTGTGTCAGACAGCCCGCGCCGCCGACGCAGCCGCCGACGCACGCCATCCCCTCGATGAAGTTCGCGTCCAGAACGCCCTTTTCCGCCTTGAGCAGCGCCGTGCGGCACTCGGCAAGCCCGTTGCAGGAGATCGCCTTCAATTGGAAATCGCCGCGCCCGTGCTCCTTGAGTCCCTCGGCGACCGCCTCGGCAAGTCCGCCGCAGCGTGCAAACCCGCGCCCGTAGCCGGACGCGTCGAACAGCGGCTTTTCGTCCAGCAGGGTGATGTCCAGGTCGCGGCTGTCGAACAGAGCCTGCAATTCCTCAAACGTCATCGCGGCGTCCACGTAGGGGCGCACCGTTTGCTGCTGTACTTCCTCTTTTTTGGCGGTGCAGGGCCCGATGAACACGATGTGCGCTTCGGGGTGCTTTTCGCGCAATGCCTTGGCGACCGTCGCCATCGGGGAAAGGTTCTGCGAGATATGCGGGACCAGGGAGGGGAACTGCTTCTTGACGTAGGAAACGAAAGCAGGACAGCAGGAGCTGATCAGGAAGCCTTTTTCGGCAAGCTCCCCGGACTCGGCAAACGCGACCATGTCCGCGCCCAGCGCCGCTTCCACCACGCGGGTAAAGCCCAATTCGTGCAGTCCCGCGACCACCTGTCCCAGCTTGGCATAGGTGAACTGGGCGGCGATCGTCGGCGCGACGACCGCGTAGACGGGCTGATCTGCTTTGAGCAAGCGGATCACGTCCAGTATGTAGGACTTGTCCGAGATCGCGCCGAACGGGCATTGATAGACGCACGCGCCGCAGGAGGTGCATTTCTCGCTTACGACCGACGCCGCCTTGTCCGCGTTCGGGGAGATCGCGCCCACCTTGCAGGCGTTTTCACAGGGGCGTTTGCGGTTGATGATCGCGGAGAACGGGCAGACCTCGGCACACTTGCCGCAGTTGATGCATTTGTCCTTGTCGATTTTCGCCTCGTGGTTGCGCTCGAACGTGATCGCGCCCCGCTTGCAGACGTCCTCGCATCGGTGCGCAAGGCAGCCGCGGCAGGAATTCGTCACCTCGTAGCCGCCCATCGGACAGCCGTCGCAGGCGATATCGATGACCTGAATGACGTTCGGGTCCCGACGGTCGCCGCCGATCGCCAGCTTGACGCGTTCGCCGAGAATGGCGCGTTCCTTGTAGACGCAGCAGCGCATGGTCGGCTGTTTGCCCGGAACGATGGTCTGCGGGATATCCAACAGATGCTCCGTCAGCGTTCCGTTCCATTCCTCGCGCGCGACCTCGCGCAGGACCTTGTATTTCAAATGCTGTACCTTTGTGTCGAATTTACGCATCGCGTCGTCCTCCCCGTCCGAAAACCGAACGTCAAAAAGCATGAGGGCAGGAAAGGGGGACGGCCGTCTGTCCCCCTGTCCGTTTTTAGTTGCTCTTAGGCATCGCCTGTTCGGTGAAATGCTGATCGCCGTAGTAGGCGTTGAGATACATCTGCCTGATCTCGCTCATGAGCGGGTAGCGCGGGTTTGCGCCGGTGCATTGGTCGTCGAACGCCTGCTCGACCATTTCGTCCAGACGGTCCAGGAAATCCTTTTCGTCGACGTTGTAGTCCTTGATGCACTTCTTGATGCCGACGCGCTGCTTGAGTCCGTTGACCGCGGCGATGAGCTTTTCGAGCTTCTCCCCGTCCGTCTTGCCGCCCAGTCCGAGATGATCCGCGACCTGTGCGTAACGCGCAAGCGTGTGCGGGTGGTCATACTGGGAGAAGGTGCCCATTTTCGCGGGCGCTTCGGAAGCGTTGAAGCGCAAAACCTCTTCGATCATCAGCGCGTTGGCGACGCCGTGCGGCAGATGATGGAACGCGCCCAGCTTATGCGCCATCGAGTGGCACACGCCCAAGAACGCGTTGGCAAACGCCATGCCCGCCATGGTCGCCGCGTTTGCCATCTTCTCACGCGCTTCGACGTCCGTCTGTCCGTTGTCATAGGCACGCGGCAGGTAGGCGAAGATGTTGTCCAGCGCCTTGAGCGCAAGCCCGTCGGTGTAATCGGTCGCCATCACGGAAGCGTATGCCTCCAGCGCGTGCGTCACGGCGTCGATGCCGGACGCGGCGGTCAGACCCTTCGGGGCGCTCATGTGGAAATCGGTATCGATGATCGCCATATTCGGCAGAAGCTGATAATCGGCAAGCGGGTACTTGACTCCCGTCTTTTCGTCGGTGATGACCGCGAACGGCGTGACCTCCGAGCCCGTACCGGCGGAAGTCGGGATCGCGATGAAGTATGCCTTCTCACCCATTTTGGGGAAGGTATAGACACGCTTACGGATATCGATGAAGCGCATCGCCATGTCCATGAAGTCCGCTTCGGGATGCTCGTACAGCACCCACATGATCTTGCCCGCGTCCATTGCCGAGCCGCCGCCCAGCGCGATGATGACGTCCGGCTTGAACGCGCTCATCTGCTTGGCACCCTCGATGGCGCATGCCAGCGTCGGGTCGGGAGCGACGTTGAAGAACGTATCGTGTACGATGCCCATTTCGTCCAGCTTCTGTTCGATCGGACGGGTATAGCCGTTCTGATACAGGAAGCTGTCGGTGACGATAAACGCACGCTTCTTGTTCATGACGTGGCACAGCTCATCCAACGCGACCGGCAGACAGCCTTTCTTGATATACACCTTTTCGGGCGCACGGAACCAAAGCATATTCTGTCTCCTCTCGGCAACGGTTTTGATATTCAAAAGGTGCTTGACGCCGACGTTCTCCGAAACGGAGTTGCCGCCCCACGAGCCACAGCCCAGCGTCAGCGACGGAGCGAGCTTGAAGTTGTACAGATCCCCGATGCCGCCGTGGGAGGAGGGGGTGTTGACCAGAATGCGGCAGGTCTTCATACGCTCCGCAAACGCGTGCAGCTTTTCCTGCTCGGTGGTCTCGTTGAGGTAGACGGCGGAGGTGTGTCCGTAACCGCCGTCGGCGATCAGACGCTCCGCCTTCTGCATCGCGTCCTCAAAATCCTTCGCCTTATACATGGCAAGGACGGGGGACAGCTTCTCGTGTGCGAACGGCTCGGAGATGTCCACGCTCTCGACCTCTCCGATGAGGACCTTGGTCCCTGACGGCACCTTGACGTCCGCAAGCGACGCGATATCGGCAGCGCGCTGACCGACGATCTTGGCGTTGACGGAGCCCTTCACCAGCAGGATCTGACGCACCTTGTCCAGTTCTTCGCCCTTTAAGAAATAGCATCCGCGGGCGGCGAATTCCGCCTTGACCGCGTTGTACACGTTCTTGTGGACGATGACCGACTGCTCGGACGCGCAGATCATGCCGTTATCGAACGTTTTGGAATGGATGATCGAGCTGACCGCCAGGATCAGATCGGCGCTCTCGTCGATGACGGCGGGGGTATTGCCCGCGCCGACGCCGACCGCCGGCTTGCCGGAGGAGTACGCCGCCTTCACCATGCCCGGACCGCCGGTCGCAAGAATGATGTCTGCTTCCTGCATGAGGCGGTTGGTCAGCTCCAGACTGGGAGTGTCGATCCAAGAAATGATGTGTGCGGGCGCGCCGGCGGCAACCGCCGCGTCCAGAACGATCTTCGCCGCGGCAATGGTGCATTGCTTTGCGCGCGGGTGGGGGCTGATGATGATGGCGTTGCGCGTTTTGAGCGCCAGCAGGCACTTGAAGATCGCGGTGGAGGTAGGGTTGGTGGTCGGGATGACCGCGGCGACGACGCCGATCGGCTCGGCGATCTTCTTGACGCCGTACGCCTTGTCCTCCTCGATGACGCCGCAGGTCTTGGTATGACGGTATGCGTTATAGATATGCTCGGCGGCATAGTTGTTCTTGATCACCTTATCCTCGACACAGCCCATGCCGGTCTCCTCGACCGCCATTTTTGCCAGCGGGATACGCGCCTTGTTCGCCGCCGTCGCCGCCGCAAGGAAGATGCGGTCCACCTGCTCCTGCGTGAAGTTCGTGAACGCCTCCTGCGCTTTGCGCACGCTCGCAAGCGTTTGCTCCAGCGCCTCCACCGTATCGACCGGTCTTCTTTCCTGTTTGCTCATACTGTATTTCCTTTCTTCCCGCTTTGCGGGAATACATTTCTTACACGTTTTTCTGTATCAACGTTTTCAGATGCGCCAGCGACAGCGCCATGTTTTCATAGCGCACCTGCACCCGATCGGGAACGCGCAGCGTACACGGAGCAAAGCTCCAGATCGCACGCACCCCGCAATCGATCAATCGGTCGCAGGCTTCCTGCGCCGCGTCCGCCGGAACGGTCAGAATGCCGATCGAGACCGGATGCGCCCGACAGAACGGCTGAAGGGACGAGATCGGCAGGATCTGCTTCCCCGCCGCGCTGCGCTCCGGCTGCCGCACGGCAACGTCGAACGCCGCCGCGATCTCCAGCCCGTAGGAAGCAAACCCGCTGTAATCCAGCAAAGCGCGCCCGAGCTTTCCCGCGCCGATCAGGATCACGCCGCCGTCGTCCGGGGCGAGAAAGGCTTCCAGCCGTCGGATCAGCTCCGCCGTTTGGTAGCCGATCTTCGGCTTCCCCGCGCCGCTGACCGCGCCGAGGTCCTTTCGCACCTGCACCTCTCCCAGATGCAGCTGCTTCGCCAGCGCCGTCGCGGAAATGCACGTCGTCTCCGGCGGCAGCGAACGCAGAAACTGCAGATAGACGGGGATGCGCCCGACGGTCGCTTTGGAGATCTCACGCTGTGTCGGCAAATGTCATCCCCTCCTCAATGTTCACAAATCGCTCGCCGATTTTTTGTGCATCTTTTCTTGTCATTGACAGAATAGCAGAGTTTATCCGATTTGGGAATTGCTTCTTTTGTATAGGGGCATTGTAGCAAACGGCATAACTCGATATATATGATATCGATATATCGTTTATCTATACAAAAAAAGACGCCCGGCGGGTTCGCCGAACGTCGATTCATACAAATTTCGGGAATTTGCGAGAGATTCAAATCAGTTCCTGCCGAAAAATTTCCCGCTTGGAGCGGCAAAGCTCGGAGATGAACAGGCTGTCCAGAGGGGAGAGCGCGTACTCCTTTTTATGGATGAGGATATCCTTGCAGACGCGTTTGTTTTCGCCGCAGGGGCGCTGTACCAGCCCGTAGCGTTCCAGAAGCTCCGCCGAAAGCGGGGACACCCACATGAAGGTATCCATATTGCGGGAAAGCAGCTCGAACTGGCTGGCGCGCTCGAATACGAAAATGCGGCGGCGCGGCTCCTCGGACGGCTCCTGCTTTTTGGGGATGGAATACGGCAGGGAGGGAACAAGGGGGTCGGCGTGGGCGACCTCGATGCGTTCCTTCAAATCGTCGAAGGTGATGTTCTCTTTCGAAGCCAGCGGGCTTTCGCGGTTCATCAGCAGCAGATAGCGGAAATCGGCAAGCGGCTCGTACGCAAGCCCCTTTTCCTCCAGCATGATACGGTACTGCGCGTCATACGGCGCGGCGTAGCGCAGGATGCCGAGTCGGTAGTCCTCCTCCAGCACGTCCTTGAGCGTTTGCACCGAATTGGTCTCGCGGTAGAAGATCTCCAGATCCGTTTCCGCACGCAGGGCGCAGGAAAAGCGTGCCAGCGCGTCCGCGACATAGCTGGCGCGGGGCGCGGACAGGGTGAACCGCTTCTTGCTGACCGAGCCCTTGCGGAACAAGCCCTCGACCTCGTCCACCTGCGTGAGGATATTCCTCGCGTAACGGATGAACACCTCGCCGTCCGAGGTCAGCTCCATGCCCTTTGCCGAACGGCAGAACAGGGTGACGCCCAGCGAGCTTTCCAGTTCCTTGATCGCGCGGCTCAGGTTCGGCTGTCCGACATACAGCTTGTCCGCCGCACGGTTGATCGAGCCCGTCTCCGCGACCTCAAGCGCATATTTCAAATGTAATAGGTTCATTGTGCTCTTCCCTGCCATTGGATTTTTTTCATTCTATCATATTTTTGGAGGAATTGCAAGGAGAACATACACGTTAAAGGGGGACTTTTTCGAAAAAAGTCCCCCTTTAACAATTCCCCTCAAAAACTTGAATGCCGCAAAGGCACTTGCCTTTGCGGTGGGAAAATGCAAAAAGCAAAAAGCAAAAAAAGGACGTGATGTCCTTTTTTGCAGGAAAGTTTTTAAGCGGGCAGAGGGCAGCTTCCTCTTTCATTCAAAAACAAATGTACTCAAAATGGTTTCGTAGGCTTCGGCGACGGCGTCCTTTTTCTGTTCGGGGACGGTCAGGGTCACAAGGTAGACCGTTCCGTTACGGATGCAGATCACCTGCTCGAACGCATAGGTGACGTCGCTCAGGCGCAGGGTATAGCGGTTTCGGTTGGCGATCACGCCGCCCAGCGAGGACTGCTCCTTTTCGGACGAGAAGGTCAGCTTTTCGCCGTACACGTCCTCTAACTGCTTACGGTACTCGTCCCAGTACATGTTCGCGCCGATGTCCTTTTTCTCCAGCCCGAACGCCTGCACCGAAACGCTCGCGTATGCGATGGCGCCGCGCTCGGCGACGTTATATTTGACGGCGATCATCCCGTCGTTGCGGTCCAGCTCCCAATCATCCGGATAGCAGAACGTATAGTCCGTCGCTTCATTTTCCGCACGCAAGCACCCCTCCGGCAGTCCCGATTGCTCGGGCTTGGAGCAGGAGGAAAGCGCAAGCGCAATGCATAATACAACCGCCGACAGAACCGCGGCATAACGGGATCTCTTCATCATATGGATCATTCCCTTTCGTATCATATGTCAGGAACATAAATGTTTCAAACATTTATGTTTGAAACTTTTTACCTGACTGAATAAAGCGTATGCGTACCGCAGACGACGTTCTTCACCTCGGCGGGAACGGTGATGTAAAACACCGCTTCGGTGGCGTTCTCCGTCTGTGCCAGCGCGGGCTGTTTCCCGCCGCGGAAGGTCAGCTCCAACTGATCGCCGTTCGTGTGCGCTTTGACGCGGTAAAGGTACACGCCGTCCAATTCGGCGTGTACGCGCACCGTCAGCACGTCCCCGTTCATTTCGTACTCGCCAAACTCCAGCTCGTCGTAGTCCAGTTCCCCCGACATACGGTAGATCACCAGCCACGCCGCCATCGACGCGCAAGCGGTCAGCAGCAGCGCAAGCGTCACCAGTATCGCACGTTTCATGCAAAAAGCCCTCTCTTTCCACATCTACAGCGTTTCCGTTTTATACGGTCTTAAACCCAAAACGCAAGTTTTTTTGAAAAACACCTCAACCGATTGAGTCGATTGCAACAAACACGCCGCCGATGCAAACGGACACCTGCAAGCGCGGCTTGCCGTCGGTAAAGCCGCTCGGATTCGCACCGACCGTTCCGAGCTGTCCCGAACGGGACACACGGTCACCGACCGCCACGCGGATCTCGCCCAGATGGAAGTAGTAGCTGAAGATCCCGCACCCGTGGTCGATCACGACGGTTTGTCCGCCCGCGCCCATCTCGCCCGCGAACACGCAGACGCCGCTCTGGATCGCCTCCGCCACTCCGGAATCCGCCTGATAGACCGTTCCCTCCAGCGTGTACAGCTTCGGCTCGCCCGCGGCGGCGTTGCCGAACGAAACGGTCGCGCCGTAGGTCTGCGTCACGTCCCCGCTCGACGGGCTGCCGAACTTCAGATCGGAATTCAGGTACGGCGTTCCGTCCGAGCCGTTTTGCAGTTCGAGCAAGGATTTTTGCAGCTGTTCCATCTTTTCGGGGGTAAACCAGTCGGCGTACTTCCCGTCGTCCACCTGATAGGAAAGGAATTTGCCCTCTTTTCGCTGCTTCACCGTCACGGTAAAGCTCTGCTTCGTCGTTCCCGCCGTCGTTTGCAGGGTATACGTCCCCTCCGCAAGCTCGCGGCCGATCGGCAAGGCGGCATAGCTGCACTTGGTCTGTTCATCATAGTAAAATTTCAGATTGGTCGTTTGGAAGTCCGCGCTGACGGACAGCTGCTCCTGTCGGTTGGTAAAACGCGCACGCAGGAGCAGATACCCGCCGTTTTCCACGGTCAGAGCGCCGTTTTCCGCGCCGACCAGCTCCACCGTCGCGGGAACGTCGTACAAGGCAAGGAAGGAGTATTCCGCTTCGCCGTACTGCTCGGCGTTGCTCGCCTGACTCCATTTCGCGGAGATTTTGACACGAAGCAGGGTGTCCTGTTCAAATTGCAGACCCGCCAGAGAGGTGACAGACAGCTCCGCGCCCTCCTGCCCGTTGTCGAGCGTATAGACCGTCAGGCTGTAATGGCTGGGCTGTACGGAAAAGGACAGATCGTTTTGCTGCTGGGAATACAGGTTGCAGGTCGGCTCCTCCGCCGACGAAACGGTGGACAGGTCCTTGTAGTACGAGCCGTCCGCTTTGCGGTACTGCCAGTCAAAGGTTTTCGGTTTGACATCGTACCGCTCCCCGCCCGACACGACCGCAAGCGACGGAAGCCGCTTGGAGGCGTAGACGTATTCCATTTCCGCGCGTGTCAGAAGCCCCGCCGCGTCCTCGTCGGACAGCAGCGAAAGCCGACCGTTTTCCGACTGCACCATACAGCCCGTCAGGCTTTCGGACGGGTAGAAGCGATACACCGCCTGATCCAGATACAGCTGTGCGGGGGTCTCTCCGTCCAGCTGACGCACGGGGTTTGCCAGAACGGAAGCGTTTTCCAGCGCGTCGGTATACAAAGAGATATCCGCTTTCTTGTCAAAGCGGTACTCCGTTCCGTCGGGCAGGACGACGCGAACGAGGTCGATGCCCTTGAATTCCGCGCTTCCCGTGACCATTTGAACGGAATACCAAAGGATCAGAAGCAGCGGCAGGCACAAAACGACCGCGATCAGGGTCGTCAGTTTTCTGTGTGCGGGATGTTCAAACACAATACGCTCCCCCAAAAATTTTCTGAAGCAATCGAAACGTTATCGGTTTCATTTTACCATAGAAGCTTGTAAAAAACAACTGCGAAGCGTTGCTTTTTTATAGCCGTCAGGTGAACATCATTTGACGATATTTTTTCCTGTCGGCGTTATCATTTTACCATACTTTCTTTTTTTCGTCAAGTATCATCGCTGTATGTTTCTCGCAAAACGCGGCAAAACTCTAAAAAAATAAGGACGGTGAACAAAGCAGATGCAAAACAGCAGACAGGAAAGCCCGTTTGACGCGGAGCTTTCCGCCTTACAGGAGACCTTTTCCGACTGCGCGGACTTCCAGTTACAGCAGGTCTCCTTCGGGGAAGCAAGGCTGGCGGTCGCGTACTTCAAGGGATTTTGCTCCAGGGAAGCGTTGGGGGAATTGGTGATGAAGCCGCTGCTTGCGGCGCTGCAGGACGGCAATTTCCATTTCAAGGGGAACTTCGGCGCGTTGCTGCGGTGCGCGTCGCTGAAAACGCCAAGCACGCAGGCGCAAACGGCGGACGCTTTGCTGCGCGGAGAGGTCTTTCTCGCCGTCGGGCGGGAAAACGGGGCGGCATGGTTCTGCCTTGCCAATCTGCAAAGCGGGCTGTCGCGCAGCGTGGACGAGCCGGACAGCGACGTGACCGTGCGCGGTCCGCGGCTGGGGTTTGTAGAGGACGCGGAGAAGAACATGACGCTGCTGCGGCAGTTTCTGCGGACGGGCGACTTGAAATTCGTCTCGCTGACGGTGGGAAGCGTTTCCCACACGCGCGTCACGCTTGCTTATCTGGAAAGCCGTGCGGACAAACGGCTGGTGGACGGGCTGTCGCGCAGAATCGCGGGACTGCGGGCGGAAGCGTTGATGGATTCGGGCAACCTCGAAATGCTTTTGCAGGGCAGGCATTCCCCGCTGTTCCCGATGATGGGAAGCACCGAAAAGGCGGACAAGGCGGCGTCCAAGCTGTTGGCGGGACGCGTCGGCATTCTGGTGGACGGCTCGCCGTTCGTTTTGACCGCTCCGTACGTGTTCGCGGAAAGCCTGCAATCGGCGGAGGACTATTTACGGACTCCGTATTACGCGACCGCCGTGCGGTTTTTACGCTTTTTCTCGCTGCTGCTGTCGCTGTTCCTGCCCGCTCTGCTGGTCGCCTGCTTCGACTTTCACCCGGAGCTGCTGCCGGACGCGCTCCGCTCACAGATCGAGCAGTCCCGTACCGATCTGCCGCTGTCGATGTTCTGGGAATGCGTCGCCTGCCTTGCGGTGTTCGAGCTGGTGCGCGAAGTCGGCGTTCGGATGCCGCGAACGGTGGGAGACGCGGTGGGTATCGTCGCGTCCATCATTTTAGGGGACGCGGCGGTGCAGGCGGGGCTTGCCTCGGCTTTGGTCATCATGGCGGTGGCGTTGTCGGCGGTCTGCGCGTTCATCGTTCCGGTGTATATGTACGCGACCGTGCTGTTACGGTTCCTGTTCCTGTTCATCGCGGAGCTGTTCGGATTTCCGGGGCTTGCCTTGGGGATCGCCATGCTGTTGATCCTGAGCGCGCGCATGGACAGCTTCGGTGCGCCTTACCTGTCCCCGCTGTCGCCTTTGCGCCCGAAGGGGTTGGAGGACTTTCTGATCGCCATTCCGAAAAAGACATTAGGAAGGAAAGAAAATCTGTGAAAAATAAATTTTTCACAGATTGGAAATTTTGTGCCATGCCTTTTCGGACGGCATATTGCCGTCTAAAAAGGCATATTGTCGGCTCAAACTACGACCGACATTCGCCTACGGCGAACCGCACAAAAGTTTCCGTGTTAATCTAAGAAAGAAAGGAGCATAACTGTGAAAAACAAATGGTTCAAAGTCGAAATGCGGGAAGGGAACGTCGGATGATGGGCGGCGTTTCGGTCTTCGTGCTGTGCTTTGCCTGCCTGCTGTGCGCGGCGCAGGGAGGCGTTTTCCGGTTTGTTTTCTGCGCTTTGCTGTGTGTGTTGTTTGGTCTGCTGACCCCGCTGCTGCCCAAGCGACTGCCGTTTTTGCTTCGGCTGCTGCTTTTGCCGGGGCTGCTGTTTTTGCTGCTGCCGCTCTGGCCGCTGCTGTTTGCGGAGCTGGGGGAATGGCGTGCGCCGATCCTGTTTGCCGCGGTCCTGCTTTCGGTGGTCTGCCTGACCGCCGGAGCACAGGCGATCCTGCACCGCGCCTCGCTGCCCGTGGGGGCGGCCGCTTTGCTCTGCTCGCTCTGCGCCTTTGCGGGCTTCTTTGACACGGCGGCGGCAGAGCCGGTCTTTTCGGCGGTCGGGTCGTTGGTCTGCCCGCTTTCGGCGGTGCTGCTGTTCCCGTCCGTCCTGCCGGCAAGAAGGCGATACCGTGTGCTGCTGCTTTCGATCACCGCCGCCGTTGTCGGTGCATTGCCCGTCCTGCTGTTCCGCAACGCGCTGTGCGAATGCGCCGCGCTGCTGTTCGTCTGCCCGCTTTGCGCTTCCGCACAGCTTCGCGCGTTCTGCAGGAAAGAGCCGTAGTAAAACGGCATAAACCCCCTGTCTTCCGCATATTCTGCATACGGAAAAGCCGAAAGAAAGGGAGCAGCCGTATGTTTTCACACAGCAAGTACGCATTGTCCGTTCGTCCGGAGGAAAAGTCCGTTCGGGACGTGATCAAGGACGAATCGGGGCGCGAGCTTGTTATCCTGCGCATTTGCTATCCGTCCGTTCCGCAGCCAAAGCACATCGGGAAAAACGCGTCCTCCCCGAAGCGCTTCAACGACTTTTACG
>CAYPYA010000234.1:0-4565 GCA_964414775.1 uncultured Ruminococcus sp.
CTTCTAACTTTTCATCATACGCGCCGGACAGCAGACGGTTGATTTCATCACGGATGCCGTCACGGGTCTTCTGCATCAGCGTGTTGTAATAGGAACGCGTCCGGACGAACGAAGCGGGGATCTCATACGAGAAGGTAAACGACGCGGAATTCGTCACGCCGTGTCCTATGATAGTCAGCGAAAACCCACTATCGGGGCCGCTTACACTATCCCAAGAATCCTGACCCTGACCGTGCATTCCTTTTTTGAATGCCAGCTTTTCTTCTTTGCTCAGCGCTTGATATTCTTCCGTAAACAATCCCCAAAGCGTTTTCAGCTCCTCGGAAGAAACATCTGCCGAGTAGTCAACGTACAGGTTTTGTATATCCTTGTAACTTGGGATGGAAATATAGGCTTCTAAGAATTCCTCGGAAGCGTTTTTCCGATCCTGCAGTTTTTGATAATTCTCTTCCGAAAAACGGATCTTACGTCCGACCTTGCGTCCGGATTGCAATGTGATCTCGATATGCTGCTCCCTATCGCCTCTGTAGTACAGATCATAACGGTTTTTTTTGATATCCTGAATATTTTTTTGAAGGCTGTCCGAAACGATCTGAATGGCTTCCGGGTCTTTGATCGCGATGGATTGCGTCACGACGTTTTCGTACACGCCGCTTTCTCTGTCGAACAAATCGAACATGGACGCGTAACGGTAAGAACGAACGCTTTGGATCTCCTCCGGCTTGTATGCGTTCTCCAATACCGCCCCACGAATCAGATAGCATCCGCCGGTGAACAGCGCCGTGCAGAGGATCGGGACGATCAGAAACGGCGCGCTGCGAACGGTAGAACGCAGATTTTTGGTCGTGATCAGCTCATACAGGAAGTATACGGCGACCGCCAGAAGCGCCAGTATGACAAACACATCCATTTCGCGGAATATGATCCCAAGTGTCGTCAGCAAAGCAAACGGAATGGTAAACGCGCAGCGATAGAGATGCTGCAGCCGCTTGCTCGGTGCGCTCTTGTTTGCACTTTCGCTCTTGCGGCGGCAGTACAGCACGATGGCAAGCGCATACAAACCAAGCGTTACGACGGCGGAATATACCCACAGACCGACCTGCGTGAACACAGAGGTGTCATAAAACGATTGCAGCAACGCCGCTGGCAGCCAATAGCGCACGCTGAAGATGCGCATAGGGGAGTAGGCAATATCGAACAGCGGGATCAATTCCTCCAGCACGACCGAGAGCAGCATCGAAACCACGCGCACGAAGAACAGCAAGACGCCGGACAGCGCGATATTGGAAACGATCGTTCCCGTCAGGGTCATGCCGAGCAGAATGAATCCGCCCACATACAAGGAGGAGAACGCGTAGATCCCGAACAGCTTCGGAATGGCGGAAAACGCGACCGTCGTATGCGGGCAAAGCGCCCACAGACCGCCTGTTACCAGCAAGGAGACCAGCAAGACGCCCCAGATCCATGTAAAGATCGACGCGAGAAAGGAAAACAGCACGCAGCTTCTCTTATAGGGAATCGCATGGTAGAAGTCTGACTCGTTCCGCTTGTTCAGATAGGAGAACATGGACAGGAAGAAGAACGGCGTCAGGAATAAGAGCAAAATGGAAGGGACTGCAAACCTGGTCATATTAACGACGATTTGCGTCGTGTCCGTACCGGAATCCACCAAACGGGCGATCGGAACGATGGCATTGACAAGGATCATGACGATTCCGGCAATGATACCGACCAAACGTATTTTTTTCAGACCCTCTTTATATAACTTGAGGTTAAAAAAGTTTTGCATCTCAAACAGTCCTCCGTTCTTACATCAATACGTCTTTGAAGGCGTAGCCCAACGCTTCCATTTCGTAGATAAAGACTTCTTCCAAACTCAACGGCAGGATATCCAGCACCAGCGGATTCTGCTGTGCCAGCTGCTCCTTGATCTGTTCCCGGTCTCCGCGAACAATGAAGTTTGCAACCGAGCCCTTTTGCGTATATTCCAGCATTTCGATCCCCGGGAACGATTCCTTGCCGTACGGTCTGTCAAATGCGATCTGCACCTTGAACAGGGAGGTCTTCAGATTTTGGATGTCGCTTTCAAAGATGATGCCGCCCTTATGCAGAAGTGCCAGCTGGTCGCAGGTGTCCTCCAATTCGCGCAGGGAGTGTGAGGTGATGATCGTCGTGGTCTTGCGCTCGGCAACGTCGTTGTAAATGACCGTCTTGACAAGATTGCGCATGACAGGGTCCAACCCGTCGAATGTCTCGTCAAAGAACAGATACCGCGGGGAAGTGGACAGAGCCAGAATGGTCGCCGCCTGCCGCCTCATTCCTTTTGAAAAGGTATTGATGTTTGCGTTCGGATTCAAGCCAAACGTTTTGACAAGGTTTTCATACTTTTCAAACGAAAAGCTTTCGTAGATCGCGTTATAAAATTTCGCCATGCGGTTCATGGACGCCTGCGGCAGGAAATACAGATCGTCCGGCACATAGACGATCTGCTTTTTGATCATCGGGTTCTCATAGACCGGCTTGCCGTCGATCTCGATCTTTCCTTCCAGCGGGCGGTACACGCCGCTGATCAGACGCAGAAATGTGGATTTTCCCGCTCCGTTGCTTCCGACCAGTCCGTAAATACAGCCGTCCGGAATGCTGCAATGCAAATGATTCAGGGCGGTGAAATCTTCAAATTTCATCGTCACGTTCTCGGCATGAATCATAATTCCTTCTCCTTTTTGATTCGTTCTTCATAGATTTGATGGATTTTTTCGTTCAGTTCCGCTTCGGAAACACCCGCGTTTGCCAGATCGCGCGCCGCGTTCAGGAACATCCGCTCCTGTTCGGAGGTCGTCATATCGCGGATGCGCTGCACCGCGCCCTCGGAGATAAAGTATCCCTTTCCAACGGCGGCGGAAAGCAGGCCTAACCGTTCCAATTCCAAATAGGCTTTGGAAATGGTGTTGGGGTTCGTTTTCAACTCAACAGACAACTGCCTAATGGACGCGATCTGCTCTCCCTCCTGCAAAAAACCGAGCAGAATGTCCCGCTTGATCCCCTCGATGATCTGCTGATAAATGGGAATTCTGGAGTAAAGATCGATCGAAAACAAATGTACCAACCTTCTTTCTGAACTGTACTATGCTAATTAGTACAGTTAGTATAGCATGGGCAAAACCGATTGTCAAGCGTTTTTTGAAAAATCAAAAATTTTTTTGTACGAGAGGGAAGAAATCCGGAAAGATTCGGAAAAAAGAATTGACAAACGGCGGTTTGGCTGTTATGATATATTTATATAAGAAAATAGGAAGAAGGGCAGATATCCGAATTGAATGCAGAAAAAGCAGCCGTTTGTTACACACCCGAATCGTTGGAATTTCTTCCGTATCCGGCGTACCTCCTGGATGAAAAACGTATCATCTGTTATCGGAATAAGCTGACGCAATGCATACTGTTTCCGCTGAACCGTCGTATGAGGCTGGATAAGCTGATCACCAAGCGCGACCGCGCGCGGGTAGACAATTTGAAAATCGGGCAGGAAACGTTCATCAGCATTTCTACGATGGATTCATACGGCGCAATGATCTTGCGTCAGGAGGGCGGTTACTGCCTTGCGCTGCGCAATATTACGGCGCAGATGATGAGCCATGTTTCCGGCTTGGCGACAAGGCTTCCGAGCTTCTTCGGAGACAGTGCGGAGCAGATTTGCGCTTTGAGACTTTCCTCCGTGCAGACGCAGGAAGAGATGATCAAGGTTCGTCAGAAATACAACCGCGCACTGCGCTGTCAAACCGAATTGGCAACGTACTTCCGCGTCACGAGCGGAAAGACCGATCAGGACAGTATTTCAGAGCTTGTAACTCCCGTCAACGCGCTCCTGGAGTATGCGCGCAAGGCTTTGCTTCCGAACGGAACGCATCTGCATAACAAATTGCGGGAGGGAACGGTTTACGCGCTGGCAAATGCGGATGACTTTTGCTATGCGATCGCGACCGTGATCTCCGTCGCGGCGGAAAATCTATACGGCAACATGATCTATGCAGAGACGCATGTCATGATCGATGAATATACGGTCAGCATCCGGTTCGAACCGAATTTTGATGAGGAAACCTATCGGAATGTGCTTTCGCGTTACTATCGCGAGGACGTATTGTGCGGTCCGTACCGGAATATGTTCTTTGATCTGCTGCTGGTACAGATGCTTGCCGAAGCGAGCGGATGGCAGTTCCGTGTGACGTCCTCGGGCTGTTCCGACGGTATGCTTTCCATGACGCTTGCCGTCCCGCTGTCTCCCGAACGTCCTCCGATGCTTTTTTCCGCACCCGATCCGATGCCATTGGTGGAAATGCAATTGGTCGAGTTGCTCGGAACGCACGGGGTAAGGGAACGATCAGAACGGGGGAATGAAGATGCCTTTTATTGATCGATACCGACTTACGCCGGAGCAAAGCCTTTTTCTTGCAAAGAAGAAATGGGACGAAAATGTATATTGCGGAATGAGGATGGAGAACAGAGCCGTAACATTTCCCCAGACAAAGACCATATTAAACGGAGTCAATGTTCCGGATGTTCAGCTTGAC